>CALRWU020000036.1:0-12972 GCA_943371945.1 Azorhizobium sp. AG788 | reverse complement strand
CTGGTCCGCGAGCATCCGGGTGAACTCTATGTCGCGCTGATCGCGGCTGTCTTTCTGGCGCTGGGTATCTGGGCCGGAACACGGTTGGTTCCGCGTCGCGCCGGCGGAGGGCCATTCGTCGTCAATGAGCGAGTCCGCGAAACGCTTGGCATAAGCGACCGCGAGTTCGAGGTGCTGGAGTTGCTCGCGGCGGGGCGCTCCAACAAGGAGATCGCGAACGAGCTTGAGGTCTCCCCGAACACGGTGAAGACCCATGTCTCCAGACTGTTCGGCAAGCTCGAGGTGACGCGGCGGACGGCGGCCATCCTGCGGGCGCGCGAGTTGGGAATGATCAAGTAACGCTTGGTGTAACGTCGGGTTTTCGGACGATTTCGTGCAGATCACCCGAATGGGCGATTGCCAGGAGATGGCGGCGGCTTCCTTGCTCGTGCGACGTTGCAACAAGGGGAAGCAAACATGTTCCGCATCATTCTGCTCTATGGAATTCCCGGCGCAATCATCGTGGGCGGACCGATGCTGTACGGCATGCTGACCGGTCAGCAGGACGCGGCGAACGGCGCGATCATCGGCTACACGACCATGCTGGTGGCGCTGACGGGTGTTTTTCTGGGCGTAAAGCACTATCGCGACAGAGATCTGGGCGGTGTCATCAAGTTCCTGCCGGCGCTGGGCGTCGGTCTGGCCATAAGCGCTGTGGCGAGTCTTGGCTGGGTCATCGCGTGGGAGGCATCGCTTGCGATTACGAAGTTCGATTTCGGAGCCGTCTACAGCCAGATGATGCTGGAACAGGCTAAAGCCGACGGCGCGAGCGCGGAAAAACTGGCGCAAGTGGCGAAAGAAGGCCGGGACTTCGCGGCAATGTACGCGAATCCCGTTTTTCGCATGGGGATGACCTTCATCGAAATGTTCCCGATCGGCGTCGTGATCTCGCTGGTGTCGGCGGCCCTGCTGCGCAACAGCCGCTTCCTGCCTGCGCGGGCGGCTACGTAGGACTGCTTGTCCCAGATGGACCGGTTGGGGCCGAAACCGTAGTCTTGAGCGATGCGAATGTCGTCCTTTCTTGTTGTGTGGCTAGGTGTCGCCGCCCCCGCTTTGGCGCAGGAATGCGATGTCGGCACGCCAGCTGGTGACATTTTTCGCGCAGAGACCGCGCGTGGAAAGCCTGCCGTGGGGTGGGATGTCAAACGGTTCGAGCATCTGGGGCAAGAGTCGGAGCATTTCTCGCGGCCTGCGCTATCACTGACGTTTGCGTTGCGCCCTGATGGCAAGCTGGCTGGGCCTCTGGAGGCGACCGTAGCGATCACCAGCAATTCGGATCTGTCGCTCGGGGCTGCGCCGCCCATGCGTGCGATGAGGCTGCGCGCGCAGGTCGATGCGCGGCCGGTTATCGAATGGAATGCCGCCGCGAGTTCGGGTGAGACTTTGCTTGCGAAAGCTCTCGGCGAAGCATGGCCGGACGAGCTTGTGATCGAGATCGTCGCGCCAGACGGCGTGGTGATGGCGAGTGCGGCGTACGACGTTGCAGCCCGCACGGCTGTCGAAACGACTGCGCAAGGGATGCCTGCAGCTTGCTTCCGCTAGCGATCCTTGGGGTCGAATGCGTCGCGCAGGCCATCGCCGATGAAGTTCAGCGAGAACAGCGTGACCACCATGACTGTTGCCGGGGCGAACAGCAGCCAGGGATAGGCGAACTCCTTCTGGCCGGCGGATATCAGCTGGCCGAGCGACGTCAGCGGTTCGTTCACGCCGAGGCCGATGAAGGAGAGGAAACTCTCCTGCAGGATCACGATGGGCATGGTGAGCGTGACGTAAACGGCTACGGGGCCGATCAGGTTGGGTAGAATGTGGCGGAGGATGATGCCGAAGGGCTTCACGCCGGCGGCGCGGGCGGCTTCCACGAATTCCTTCTGCTTCAGCGCCAGCGTCTGGCCGCGGACGATGCGGGCCATGGTCATCCATTCGACGGCGCCGATGGCGAGAAAGATGAGAAAGAGCTGGCGGCCGAAAACGACGGTGACAAGGATGACGAAGAAGATGAACGGGATGGCGTAGAGCACGTCGACAAATCGCATCATGTACTGGTCGACGCGGCCACCGGCGAAGCCTGCGATGGCGCCCCAGGTGACGCCGATCACCAGCGACACGAAGGTCGCGATGAAGCCGACAGTGAGCGAGATCTGCAGGCCGACGAGAATGCGGGCGACCATGTCGCGACCGTAAATGTCGGTGCCGAGCCAGTGCATGTTTTCCAGCGTCGGCGCGATGCTGAGCTGGTCCTGATACTGGTGGTCGTAGGCGTGCGGCCAGAAAATCGGACCGATGAAGGCGATGACCGCCATGAGGGTGAGCACAAACGCCCCGGCGACGGCAGCCTTGTTCGCGAGGAGGCGGCGGCGGGAATCGTCCCAGAGGGACCGCCCCTTGACGGCCTTGTTCAGAAGGTCGGCGGTTCCACCGGGGATGGCCATCATCATTGGTAGCGCACCCGGGGATCGAGGATTGCATAAAGGATGTCGGCGACAAGGTTCATCACGATGATCAGCCCGCCATACAGGATCACGGCGCCCATGACGCGGGTATAGTCGCGGGTCATGGCGCCCTCGATGAAGGAGGCGCCGACGCCGGGCAGGGTGAAGACAGTCTCGATGACGACGGAGCCGGTGATGACGCCGACGATGGCGGGTCCGAGATAGCTGATGACCGGCAGGATGGCGGCGGGGGCGGCGTGGCGCAGGAGGATGCGGCGCTCGCTGATACCCTTCGCCCGGGCCGTGCGGATAAAGTTCGAGCGCATCACCTCGATCATCGAGGCGCGCATCAGGCGCGAGATGATGGCGATCTGCGGCAGCGATAGCGTTACGATCGGCAGAAACAGGTTGTGGAAGTTCATGCGGCCGAGATCGAGGCCCCCGGCGGCGAACCATTTCAGGTAGACGCCGAACAGCATGGCCAGAAGCGGTCCGGTAACGAAGGTGGGGATCGAGATGCCCACCATGGCGACGCTCATCACCGAATAGTCGGCGAGCGAATTCTGGCGGATGGCGGCGAGGATGCCGAGGAGCGTTCCGAGGAAGAGTGCGATCGTGATCGAGAGCAGGCCGATGGTGAGGGAGATGGGCAGACCTTCGCCCAGAAGCTGACTGACGTCCTTGTCGTAGAACACCATCGAGGGGCCCAGATCGCCCTGCACGACCTTGCCGAGGTAGTCGAAATACTGGTCCTGGATCGGTTTATCGAGGCCAAGGCTGGCCTTCAGGTTGGCCTCGACCGCGGGGGTCAGCATGCGCTCGGCCGAGTAGGGGTTTCCGGGCGCGGCCCGCATCATGAAGAACACGACGGTGATTATCACCAGCATGGTGGGGATCGCCGCGAGCACGCGGCGGCCGACATAGGCCCAGGGAATGCGGGAGGCCAGGCGGGAAAGCGCGGTGGAGGAGGAGGTGCGAGACGGGGCAGTCGTCAGGGGTTACGTCCTCTACATGTGCGAGGGTATAAGGGCGAAGAGCGGGCGCTTGCGCAAGCGGGCAAGATTGTCGCGGTTTGAAGGGGCGAGTAAGCAGAAATGGCTGAGATACGGGTTGTGACTGATCGTTTTTCCGTGGCGCCCCAGATCGCGCTGGAAGACCTGGCCCAGCTGGCCGATGCTGGCTACCGGCATATCATCAACAACCGGCCTGACGGCGAAAGCGCGGACCAGCCGCAATCGAGCGACGTGGCGGCGGCGGCGAAGCACGTCGGCATGACTTATGTTCATGCTCCGTTTGTTGGCCAGCCGACGGCGGAGGCCGTGAAAGCCGTGATGGCGGCGAGCGGCAAGACGCTGGCCTTCTGCCGATCGGGAACACGGTCCGTAACCGCGTGGGCGATGGCGCAGGCAAGTGAAGGCGAGGAGGCGCAGGCCATCGTCGAGGCCGCTTCTGACGCCGGCTACAATCTGTCAGGGATGGCCGGTTCGCTGCGGCGGCTGGGCGCGAGGTAGAGGCGTGGCTGGGATACCGTTCGTCCGGGAACTCAAGTTCGCCTATGGCGAAGCCGATCAGGTATCGCCCCTGATCCGGCGGGTGATTGCGGAAAATCCCGGCCCGTTCACCTATCTGGGCACCGGCGTCTACATCATAGGGGCTGACGAAGTCGCGGTGATCGATCCGGGCCCGATGCTGGACAGGCATTTCGAGGCGTTGAAGCGGGCGCTGGACGGTCAGCGCGTGACGCACGTGTTCACGACGCACACCCATCTTGACCATTCGCCGCTGGCGCATCCTCTGGCTGAATGGGCTGGCTGCAAGGTCTATGGCCGGCCTGATCCGGCGGGCACGCATGCCATGGCCTCGCTCGAAGAGGATGGCCAGGAAGGCTTCATGCCGGACGTGCTGGTGAGTGATGGCGACGTGTTCAACGGGCCGGGCTGGACGCTGGAGGCGGTCACCACGCCTGGGCACATGTCGAACCATGTCTGCTATGCGCTGAGGCAAGAGAATGCGCTGTTCTGCGGCGACCATATCATGGGCTGGTCGACGACGGTGATCTCTCCGCCGGATGGCAATATGGGCGACTACTATCGCAGTCTGGAGAAAGTCCGGGCGCGTGGGTTCGGCACGCTGTGGCCGACGCATGGTCCGCCCGTACGCGAAGTGACGCCGTTCATCGACGCGTATGTGGCGCACCGGCGCGCACGCGAGGAAGCGATTGTGGCCCGGCTGAAGGCGGGCGACCGGTTGATCCCGGAGATGGTCAAGGTGATTTACAAGGATGTGGATGTGAGGCTGCACGCGCCGGCGGCGCACTCTGTGCTGGCGCACATGATCCATCTGGTCGAGGCAGGGCGGGCGGCGGCGAACGGACCGCTGACCCTTCAAACTGAGTACACGCCTGCATGATCTATCTCGTTCGGCACGGGCAGACCGAATTCAACGCGGCTGGCCGCATCCAGGGCGCGAAGGATTCGCCGCTGACGGCGAAGGGCATCGAGCAAGCACGGCGGATCGGCGGGCGTCTGTGCGAGTTTGTGCCGGCAGAGGCGCGCATCATCGCATCCCCTCTCGGGCGCACCCAGCACACGGCGCGACTGATCCGCGAAGCTTCGGGCCTGCCTGCGCCGATCGAGACGGACGCGCGACTTGCAGAAATCAGTCTCGGAGCGTGGGACGGTATGCTGCGCGAGGACATTCGCAAGCTGGCGCCGGCTTTCGACGCGGGCGAGAGCAGATGGAACTGGTATTTCAACGCGCCCGGCGGCGACAGCTATGAAGCGCTTGCGGAGCGGTTGGGCGGATGGCTGGAAGACGCGCGCGCCCACGCCGGGCCGATCGTCGCCGTGTCGCATGGTGTGGCCGGACGTATCCTGCGCGGGCTATTCCTTCAGCTGCCGCGCGACGAAGCGCTGATGCTGGATATCCCACAGGATGCGTTTTTCAGCCTGAAGCAGGGGCAGATCGAACGGATTGAGTGTGGGTGAGGGCGCGCCCACGCGGTCTTCGTTGAATCTGGTGGCAAGCCGCCTGCCACTCGTTCAGTAGGTTCGCCCGGATGAAGCACAAATCCCCAACCATCGGGTCTGAAACCATGATTGAGGGCAATCGCAGTAGTTGCTCGTTCGTGCTTCCAGATTTCGTCCGCTGTATTTTCAATAGGCCCGATCGTGGCCTGCAACGTGCGCCGGTCGTCATAAACTGACACTCGATAGCCCGCTTCGACTAGACCAATATGCGCAGCAGACCATTCTGGATTTTCACCGGGCACGAACTGAATATCCAGTTCAATTTTGCCGGGGAGCGCTTTTCCGGCATTGAGATCATTCCAGACCCAAATGGTATCGTGCCGTTGCTTTTCATAGTCGTGCGGCATGACCTCAAGCTCACAGATGGCGATGGTGAGTTTGCTTCGCGCTTTTTCCTTTAGTGCTCGATCACCGGCGGCATCCAGGCGCGGGTGGACGGTGACTGGCCCATCTGTGACAGCTGTGAGAGCAGGGCCTCTGTGCGCGCCTCGCCGAGCGTCGAAGCAAGCGCTGCAGCGAGCCGCGAGTCCACCGCCCCGCCTGCCTTCGCTTGCGTCATCATGCTCGTCAGCAGCTGGAATGGCGTGGTGTTCTGGATTTGCAGGCGGACATCGACGCCGTCTTCTTCCTTGAAGCCTGCCAGTTGTCGCGCCTCGTCGATGGCGACCATCAGGTCGCCCGTCTTGTTGACGAGACCATTGGCGAGTGCGTCCTCGCCGGACCAGACACGGCCGCGGGCAATCTCCTGCACTTTTTGAAGCGGCAGCTTGCGGCCATCGGCGACGATGCCGGTGAAGCGATCGTAGGTCGCCTGCAGGGATTCCAGCAGCTTGGCGCGCTGGCCCGGTGTGAACTTGTCGGCGGAGTAGGCGCCGGCATATTCGCCGCCCACGCCGACCGAGGCGGGGTTTATCCCGAAATTACGCAGCGCGTCGCCGATGGCAATCTTGCCGCCGAAGACGCCGATGGAGCCGGTGATGGTCGAGCGATTGGCGACAATACTGTCGGCGCTTGCCGCCACGTAGTAACCGCCGGATGCCGCAAGCGAGCCCATCGAGACGACCACTTTCTTGCCGGATGCCTGCACGCGCTTCACCGCGCTCCAGATCTGGTCCGAGGCCGTGGCCGAGCCGCCGCCTGAGTCGACGCGGAAGACGACAGCGTTGATGCTGTTGTCTTCGGCAATCGCATCAAGCTCGGCTGCGACGCGATCGGAAGCAAACATCGGCGTGCCGATCGACGTGAAATCTGAGGGGCCGCCGCGGCCGGTGACGATGTCACCCTCGCCGCCGACAACGGCGATGACGGCTTTGCCGCGATGGGGGCGCGGCGCGTAGTGCGCGATCTCGATCAGGTCTCCGCCAGCGAGCTTGCGCGCCTCGGCGGCGGCCTCCTCGGGATAGCCGAGCTTGTCCACCAGTTTCAGCTCCACGGCGCGCGGCGCCTGATACGGGCTGGCTTCGAGGACGGTGCGCAGGGCGCCGGGGTCCATCTTCCGGTCGATGGCGATGTCGGCGATGGAATGGCGCCAGACGCTTTCGGCCAGTTCGGTCATCGCGCGGGCGTGCGGCTCCGAATAGTCCTTCCGTTTGTAGACGTCGGGCGCATTCTTGTATTCGTAGAAGGCCTCAATCTCGGGATCGATCTTGAGCTTCTCGGCGGCGCCTCCGAGGAACATGGTCTCGAAGCGGATGCCGGGCGTCTCAAAAGATGTGCCCGGCTGCATCCAGATTTCGGTGGCGGCCGAGATTGCGCGATAGGCCGAGGGGCCCGACGCGAGGAAGCCCTGCGTGTGGGCGATCACGAACTTGTCCTTGGCGCGCAGGCGCAGGAAGGCGGCGCGCAGCTCCTCAGCCCGGGAGGAACCCATGTCCATCTCGGCGGCCCGGACGAAGACGCCCTTTACGTCCGGGTCATTCGCTGCGGCGTTGAGGCGCAGAAGAACCTCGACAAAGGATGTGTCGCTGAACGCCGCGCTGATCGGGTCTGACGCTGGCTGGTCCGCCGACGCGTTTCGGAGGTCGAGTTCCAGGACGGCGTTCTGGGCCCGCGGCGGTTCGCCGGATGGGAGGAACGACATGATCAGGACGAGCGGGATGAGAACAAAGAACACGATCAGGGCCGCAAGGCCGCCCAGGAAGGTGAGCAGGAAAGTTCTCATCGCGTGTCTCCGGGCGTGTCGTCGCCCCTATAAATCACGGCATAGCGCTAAATCCGCGGCTGCAACACCTTCGGACGTCAGGGGCACGTTATTGACGGGGGTATCTGGCTGGCCTGGCCTGCCCACAGCCCTGCCGACGCACCGGGTGCGCGGACAGGCTTTATAGGGGTGGGAGCGGACTTGGTCGGAGTAGCTGGATTCGAACCAACGACCTCTTGCTCCCGAAGCAAGCGCTCTACCAGGCTGAGCTATACTCCGACGGAGCGGGGCCTATAGCGGCTTTCATTCCGGGGCGCAATTAGCTTTCGACGGCGATCAAAGTGCTAACGCGGGCCCGCCCAAATTAGCCAAAACCGCGACAAAACAGGGCGAACGGCAGCAGTTGCATTCCTCGCGCGAATTGCATAACTCTCCGCCCTCTCCCTGCACTGGGGCGTCGCCAAGTGGTAAGGCAGCGGTTTTTGGTACCGCCATTCCGGGGTTCGAATCCCTGCGCCCCAGCCAGGGAGAAATAGTCTCCGGCCCTTTGGCCGTTGAGCGCACGCCTTTGGGGTAATCGCCGCAACATCAACTCCCACAGGCAAAGGCCGATCGAGCGCCTTTGGAATCGATGGGTTGTGATGCATGCTGGTGGAGTGACATCGATATCCGGGATGCGACATGAGCCAGTCACCCTGGGCGGATTGGACGGGGCGGACTGAGACCTTGTCGGATACCATCACGCTGACGCCAGCGCGCGCGATGGCCGCAACGCTTTGCCACAACCCGTCGGATGCTTTCTCTGTCGGCGCGGAACTGCCGCCGATGTGGACCTGGCTGTATTTCCTGCCGCTGGCCGCGATGAGCGAGGTCGGCCCGGACGGTCATCCGCGGCGCGGCGGATTCCTGCCGCCGATCGAACTGCCAAGGCGGATGTGGGCTGGCAGCCGTTGCGCATTTTTCGGTCCCGTGCGGATCGGAGATGAAATCCGCAAGACGTCCACCATCCTGAAGATCGCCGAGAAGGCGGGAAACGCGGGCGCGCTTGTCTTCGTTACGGTCAGGCACGAGGTCAGCGCCGGAGGTTCGCTCGTGATGACCGAGGAGCAGGATCTCGTTTACATGAACATCCCCGCGACGTGGCAGGCGCCGTCGCCAATGCCTCTGCCACCCTGCCAATGGAGCGAGGCGGTCGCGATTGATCCGGTGCTGCTGTTTCGGTTTTCGGCCCTGACGTTCAACGGCCATCGCATTCACTATGACAGACCCTATGCAACCGAGGTCGAGCGGTATCCGGGGCTGGTGGTTCACGGGCCGTTGCAGGCCATGTTGCTGTTTGAGGCGGCCACACGACGCTATCCCGACCGTCGACCCACCAGCTTCACCTTTCGCGGCGTCCGGCCTTTGTTCGATTTCGAGCGTGTGAGCGTAAATGGCGCCGACCGGCCGGACGGCGGACTGGATCTCTTCACCGCCAACGCGGATGGCGCGATTGGCATGCAGGCATCGCTTGCGTGGGCGCCATGATCACCGAAGCAAGCCTTAGCTCCTGTCAGCAGAGTCCAGTGCGGACACGAAGGGCAAGCCTCGCGAACTGAACAACAACAAGCCCAAGGGAGAGACTGCACGGTCAAGATTCTCGAGGGACTTCGAATCGTCGAGGGCGCTGCGTTCGTGGCGGCGCCGCTTGCGGGCATGACGCTCGCGCAGATGGGCGCGGACGTCATTCGCTTTGATCGTATCCGGGGCGGCCTCGACAATGATCGATGGCCCGTGACGGACAAGGGGCGCAGCCTGTTCTGGGCCGGACTCAACAAAGGCAAGCGCAGCATCGCCGTCGATATGACGACCCCTGAAGGACAGGAAATCGTGACGCGCTTGATTTGTGCGCCCGGTCCCCAGGCGGGCATCTACCTCCCCAACCTAAGGGTCCGGGGGCTGGATGGACTATGATGCTTTGCGCCTGCATCGCGAAGACCTGATCATGTTGTCGGTGAAGGGTGACCGGGCCGGCGGACCCCAGGTCGACTACACCGTCAATCCGGCAGTTGGATTTCCAGCCGCAACGGGGCCGGAGGGCTCAAGCGAGCCGGTTGGGCATGTCCTGCCGGCGTGGGACTGCATCACGGGACAGCAGGCTGCGCTCGGCATTCGAGCGGCACAGAAGCCGTACGGGAAAGGGCCAGCTGGTTGAGCTTGCGCTGAAGGATATGGCGCTCGCCATGCTCGGCAATCTCGGGATCATCGGCGAGGTCACGGTCAACAACTATGACCGCCCGAAAATGGGAAACTCCCTGTATGGCGCGTACGCGCAGGATTTCGTCTGCAAGGATGGGGCGCGCGTGATTGTTGTTGGCCTCACCAACCGGCAATGGGACAACATCCAGCGCGCGACCGACACACGCGGCGCCTTCGATGCGCTCGCGCTCCGCCTGAACGTGGATCTCGACAAGGAGGGCGAACGCTTCAGGCATCGTGGGGAAATCACCAAGGTGCTGCAGCCATTCTTCGCGTCTCGTGTGGTCAAGGACTTTGCCGCCGAGTTCGATCGGACCGGAGTCACATGGTCCAGATGCCGCACGTTCAAGGAAGTGATTGACGAAGATCCGGACTGCTCGGTCGAAAATCCCATGATCTCATTGCTCGAACACCCGGGCATCGGCTCATACCTGACGCCTGGCAATCCGATAGCTTTCTTCGGCGTTGAGCGGATTCGGCCTGTGAGTGCGCCGAGTCTTGGCGAGAACACAGACCAGATTCTCGCGGAGCTCGGCGATTCGGATCGTGAGGTCGGATCGTTTCACGACGCAAAAATCGTTGCCGGACCAGCCGCGAACCAGGGAGTTGCGTCCGATTGACGGAGCGCCCGACCCGAAATGCTGCAAGGCTTGCTGCGCGGTTCGCTACAGTAACCGTGACGTCGCGCATGAGAGATGCCATGAAAGAGGTCTGAGCGGAGAACGCCCCCATGACGCATATCCAGATACTGCTTGGCCTTATCAATGCCTGGAAGGCCAAGGATATCGATGGCGTTCTGGCGTTCATGCACGACGACATTGTCTGGCACTATGCGGCTGTGATCGCGCCACCGCTGAAGGGCAAGGCAAAGGCGCGCAAGCTGCTGGAAGGCATGGCGCCACAGCTTCGCGATGTGACGTGGCGCATCTTCGACCATGCAGAAAAGGGCGATCGCCTGTTCGTTGAAGGGGTAGATGAGTATGTGTCGGCGGAGGGGCGGCTGGTCTCGGCGCCCTATGCCGGCGTGGTCGAGTTTCGCGACGGCAAGATCATCGGCTTGCGCGAGTATTTCGATATGGGCGCGGTCAACGCGCTGAAGGCGGGCGAGCCGATGAAGGAGCATGTGCGCGCGATGATTGCGCGAGAGGCCGTCAGCTAGAGCTCCGCTGACGATACCGGAACACCGAGGAGGGCGCGCCCCGTGAGTTCGTAGGTGGCTGGCGCCGTCATGATGTGTGCGGTCATTGTCTGCGCGTCTGCCACGCGGCGGTTCAGCGGGTCAGCCGTGAACACGCTTGCGCCGCCGGCAAGATCCTGGATGGTTCGCACAACTTCGGCGGCTGTCCGCGTCATGTGCGTTGCCGCAAGTCTCAGCGTAGCGCGTTGCTCGAGAGAAATTGCGGGATTTGTCTGGGCCTGTCGCCACGCCCCGTCGATCTCGGCAAACAGGAAGGCGCGCGCAGCAGACAGGCGGGCGGAGGCTTCAGCGTAGGCAGCCTGAATTGTGCCGCGATCCGTCAGCGCGCGGCCGGTGGGGGTACGCCTGGCGGACGCGTGGGCGGCGAACTCCTTCAGCGCGGCGCGGGCATTCCCACTGGCCACGGCGGCGATGCCGATCGCGAGAAGCCCGAAGATCGGAAAAGCGTAGAGTGGGCCCGGGATCCGCGGCTTGTCGGTGATGAGAGAGACTGAGCGAGAGTTTGGAACGAGCAGGTCGCGGACCGCCATGTCGCCGCTGCCAGTGCCGCGCAAGCCTGATGTATGCCAGGTGTCGATGAAGGTGACCTCGCTGGCGGGGAACAGCATCATGCGGTGGTCGGGGATTTTATCGGTAAGCATGCGGGGTGCGCCGTTCTCGTGGATGACGCAGCCGCCGCATAGCCATGTCGCGTTCTGGCCGCCGCTGTTCCACTTCCATTGGCCGGTGACGCGGTAGGCATCGCCCTCGACCGTGGCCTTGCCCAGCGGTGCGTAGACGCCCGCGAAAACGAGTGACGGGTCGAGGAAGATTTCGGCTGCGGTTTCAGGGGCGAGATAAGCGCCGAACGCGCCCGTGGTGGCGCTGATCATCACGCACCATGCGGCGGATGCATCTGCCTCGGCCAACGCTTCGAGGGTCTCCACGGTGACGCTGGGGGCAGCCTCAAGGCCGTCATGAGCGCGCGGTATGCAGAGGCGGAAGAGGCGTGCGTCGCGGAACTGGGCGGCGAGCGAGTCGGGCAGGCGGCGCAGGCGGTCCATCTCCGGGCGGGCGGCGATGATGTCGGGCGCGAGGGCGCGGGCGCTGGCGACGAGTGCGTTCATCCCTTGAGCCTCCACAGGCCGGCGAGATTGTTGCGCTGCATGTCGGATGAGCCGCCGACACTCGGCATGCCGAGCAGGTCGCGCACATTGCGGTCAATGTCGTAGGCGTCGGAGAGGGCGTAGGCGCCCATGACCTGCTGGCAGGCCAGCGCGATCTCGACGCCGGTGTCGGCGATGAAGAGCTTCGCCATGGATGTCTCAACGCCGCACGGCTTGCCATCGTTCGCGAGGTGGGCTGCGTGGTAGAGCATGTGCCGGCAGGCTTCGAGTTTCGTTCGCGCCGTGACGAGCCGATGCGCCACGGCCTGGTGGCCGGCGATGGCCTTGCCGAACTGGACGCGTTCCTGGGCGTAGGTCCACGCCTCGTCGAGCGCGGCCTGCGCGAAACCGAAGGTGCAGGCCGCGACCTCCAGCTTCTCGACGTCCAGCGCGCGGCCGGCGAGCATGCCCCAGGCCTTGTTGAGCTGCGCGGGCCCGCCGACGATGGCGTCGAGCGGGACACGGACGTCGTCGAAGTGGACGTCGCTGGAGGCGGTGTAGCGCAGGTTGACGTGTTCGATGGGATGGGTGGAGAGGCCTGCCGCCTTGCCCGGGATCAGCACGAATGTGAGCGCCTCGCGGCGTGGCGCGTCGGGCGCGGTGTTGATGAGGCAGTATATGTAGTCGGCCCAGTCGGCGCCGGTGCACCAGCGCTTGGCGCCATTGATGACGAGGGTATCGCCTTCGACACGGCCGCGGGTCTTGACGCTGGAGAGGTCGCCGCCGACGTCGGGTTCGGAGAGGCCGTAGGCGA
>CALRWU020000035.1:0-12980 GCA_943371945.1 Azorhizobium sp. AG788 | reverse complement strand
CACGGCGCTCAGCCAGCTGGGCGTGAAGGTCGCGGTCGAGCGTGATGGTCTCTCCCGCACACCGCATGTCGAGTTGGTGATGGCGGCCTTCCGCTGGGTCGCCGATCCGACCGATCGGCTCGCGCTCGCTGAACTCGCCCGCTTCTTCAGCGACGATCCGAAGTCGGATCTCTGGCTGCAGGCCGTCAGCGCCGAAGACCAGGACACCGCCCTGCAAGCCGCAGTTCCGATTTCCCCGGCCTTGAACGCGCTGCGCGGAAGCGTGCTGTCGCTGACCCCCGCAGACCTCGTGGACGCCCTGATCGTTCTGCCTGATGTCATCCGCCGCATCGAGACCTGGGGCGACGTCGCCGCCCGCCTTGACGACCTGGAAGCCCTGCGGGGGTTTGCCCGCACCTACGAGGCCAGCTGCGCCAGCTCCGGCGCTCCGGCCACCCCCTCGGGCCTGGTTCTGGCGTTGGCCGCTAGTGAGCCGCGCCGCCCCAAGAGCCTGCAATCAAACGCTGTGAAGGTGATGACCTATCACGGCGCCAAGGGGCTCGAATGGCCGCTGGTCGTCTTGACCGGTCTCAACCGCGAACCCAAACCCCGGCTGTTCGAACCGGTCGCCGAGGCCGATGGCGCGTTGGACTGGCGCGACCCCCTGGCTGGCCGATGGATCCGCTACTGGCCCTGGCCCTATGCCAGCCTGAGCAAGGATGTCAGCCTTGATGAAGCCGCCCTCACCTCGCCGCTCGGCCAGCAAGCAGCCTTGCGCGCCCGCCAGGAAGAGACGCGGCTTCTCTATGTCGGCATCACCCGCGCCCGCGACTATGCAGTTTTTGCGCCGCCGACCAAGGGCGAGCTGAAATGGCTGAAGGTGCTGGACGGCGATCAGCCCGGCCATGTCGCCCTGCCCTCGGGTGCCGCGAACATCCTGGTCGCAGGCGCGGACAGCTTTCCGGCCCGCGTGAGCCCGATGGCCGTCGATGATGTCGTCGCGCCGTCGGTTGTTCGGCCGGCGTTCGTGCGTTTGACCCGACAGATCCGCGACCGGTCCGCCCTGCATCGCCGGCCGAGCGGCGAGATCACGACTGATCCTTATGTGGTCGTCGAGCGGGTTCAACTGGGCCCGCGCCTGCCGTTCGTCGGCACGCCCGACATGTTGAGCCTGGGCGAGGCCGTGCATGCCATTTTCGCCGCAGATCGCGCTGACCAGCCGCCGGCGGCCCGTCGCCAGCGCGCTGAGGCCATCCTTGAGCGCTGGGGCGTGCATCAGGTCAAAGCGCAGGATGTGCTGGATGCCTCTGACCGACTGAACGCTCATCTCAGCGGCCTCTGGCCGACGGGCCGTCTACACCGGGAAGCGCCGGTGTATGCCCGCCTGGGCGACCAGCTCGTCTCCGGCCGGATCGATCTGTTGGCGGAGCATGATGCGGGTTTCGCGGTCATCGACCACAAGAGCTTCCCGGGCTCGCGTGATACCTGGGACGCCCGCGCGGTCGGTTACGGCCCGCAACTGGGGCTCTATGCCGAGGCCCTTGAAGCGGCAGCAGCCCGGCCCTGCGTCGCGCTTTACATCCACATGCCAGTCGTTGGCGCCCTCCTGCGCGTGGCGCGCCAACCCGGCGGTGTCGCTTGACACGCCTCCGCGTCATCGACCTCGAGACGACTGGCACCGAGCCGCCAGCCGAGATCATCGAGTTTGGCCGGGTCGATGTTGAGATTGGTCAGGCCGGCACGACGGTGGAGCCGCCGCTGGCCTGGCTCTACCGGCCACTGCGCGGCATTCCGCCAGAGACCATGGCCGTCCACCACATAACTGATGCTGACTTCGCCCCCGACACGCCAGTTTGCACGCAGGAGCACCTCCACAGTGCGGTCTGGAGCGAGCAAACGCCCGCCGCTTTCGTCGCGCATAGTTGCGCCTTCGAGAGGCAGTTCATTACCGAGGCCATCACGGGCGTCATCCCCTGGATCTGCACCTACAAGGTGGCGATGCACGTTTGGCCCGACGCCCCGCGTCACTCCAACCAAGTGCTGCGTTACTGGCGCAATCTCGTCCTCGACCCTGCTATGGCCATGCCGCCGCACCGAGCGGGCCCTGACGCCTGGGTGACCGCTCACCTCCTGGCCGATCTCGCCCAACATGCCACCATTGAGCAGATGGTGGCTTGGACGAGGGAGCCGCGCCCCATGCCGAAGTTGACCTTCGGCAAGCATCGCGGCCAAGCCTGGGCTCAAGTCCCAATGGACTACCTCCGCTGGATGCTTGGCCAGAACGACATGGATCCGGACACCCTCTGGCACGCCCGACAGGAATTAACCCAGCGAACAGGGAACGCGAGGTGAGTGGATCGAGCGCATTTGCACCCGAGGAATCTCCCCCATTCGCCAACGCTGGTGAATGGGCGTCTTCCTGCAGCGCGAACTTGACGCGAGCGTCGCGGCATATGGGTCGCCGCCCAAGAGGTCGAGCACATTTGGGGCGAGAACTCACGCAAGGGGATGAAAAATTGAATTCCCTCCCCCTTTGCCCGCGTAGGGCCAAATCGGCACGGACCCAGCGAGGCAGCTCTCATCTTCGTCCCCAACGAAGACGTTAATTGACCACATCGGCTGGTCTGAATCGTCGGCGCAGAGCTTTGCGCCACAAATCTCTCGAGCACCGGGTTTAAACGCCACAAGCCCCTCCGCCACGACCCGCTCCTTCAGTTGGTCCTGGTCAAGGTCGGCGATCTCCGCGGAACTGAAAAAAAAGGTCAGCATGCTGACGCCGTCCTGCGCCCACATCTCGGCCCGATAGGCTCGACCGTCCGCCAAGACACCCTCGCTCCAACCAATGTCGAGAATACCATCCTCATCTTTCACGTGATGGAGGGTCTGCTTGGAGCGGTTGGGGGTTGGGTACTTCGGGTTCAACGAGGTTGCCATCGATTACGATCCGTAGGTGACGACGCGACGAGCGGCCTGCGTTTATAGCTGCATCTGAGGCACCCGATAGATCAAGCTTCTCTAAGGGGCGGCGCTCAGGTTAGGGGGCTATCGCCTTGCCGCCTGCCACTCCCACGGCATGTCGAACTGCCCCGACCAAATCCCCGGCCCGGCCGCTCTCGCCCAGTCCTCTGCGCGCACGTAGTCCCGTGAGTAGCGTCGATAGGCGACCGCCCAGCCATGGGCGACCGGCCAGCCGTTCAGATCCACGCCGCGAGACCTGCAGACCGCCACTGTCCGCCCGTAGCGATCGGTGCCGCGGGGATCGCAGGACACGGTCGATCTCCCGATTTGATCTGACAGGGCCAGGGATGCCCGCTGCCCGCAGCGCCACCGCTCGCCGGTTGGACGGGTGCAGAGCTGGCGGCTCTCTGGCGCGTCGATGCCGTGGAGGCGGAAGCGCACGCCATGGATTTCCATGGTGTCGCCGTCGATGACGCTTGCTACGCCCACAATCGGGGCCGGCGCGGCGATGCTGGACGTGGCTGCGAGAACCGTCAGGGCGAAGGCGAAGCCACTTATGAACCGGCGAATTCTCACGGCTACCGTATAGGAGCCGACCCTTGTTCCCGCTACGGCTGAAGCGTCGCCCGCTGCTCGGCCCAAACCACCGTAAACCCCGTCAGCAGCCCGGCCATCGTCGTGCCGGTCGGCTGCCGCCATAGCGAAACGGCAACCCTTAAGCCGACGAACGCTCCTATCTGGTCAGGCCCGCTTCCTGCTCCCGCAGGATCGCGATGATCTGCTCTTCCGTGATCCTTGATCGTTTCATTCCTCCGTCCCTTCCTTGGGGCGAACTCCAATTACTTCTGGAGGAGTTTCAGGGGGTCACATCAGTTGCTGCTCCACATGAGGCGAGGGCTCGAATTGCCCTCCTGGAGGTTCTGGGGCGGCGATCAGCCTATCCAGGAATGGCTGATCAGCACGAACTTCCTGAGCCCGCGATTCGAGATCGGCGATCGTCCGGACCTGGAGCAATTCCTGGGGTGCATCACCGAATGTCCCAGAAAAATCCCCAAAATTGCGTCCATAATTCCCAAAAAACCACCCAGAAATATTGCCAAATTGGTGTATCCCAGGACCCGTTGATAAGGCTCTATGCCGATGTCCAGTCACGGACGGCTCGAACCCCAGGTGCCAGATGCCCTCGCAATTCAACACCTACGTCACCGCTCATGCCCACACCCGCTCCAGCCAGCGCGGGGTGAGCGCAGAGGTGCGTGAAATCGTCTTGATTCATGCAGACATTGAACTCCCGCAGCGCATGGGATGCCGCTCCCTCCAGGTCTCGGCCGACTGCGCGGCCAACCTTCTCGCCGAGGGGCTCTGCGTTGACGACGTGGAGAAAGCCCAGCGGACGACTCTAATCGTGGGCAGGGACGGTCGCGTTGTTACTGCGATGAAGATGAATGTTGGGCGACGCGTTCGCGCCACCCACAAGGCCGCACGCCGTGCGCCCGCCTATCGATAGGCCGCACCATATGGCTGACTCCGAAAACGTCGCCCCATTCGAAAAGCGTCGTGACCCCCGCTGGGAGGAAACCCGCACCCGCATGATCAATTCGGTCAAACTGGAAAAGGCTGACTGTCCCGTCCTTGCCTCCAATCTGGGGCGGATGGCGGGACGACTCGATCCCGTTCGCCCGCTAGACGGGGCTCATCGCATGTTTGAAGCAGCCTTCGGTGAGCAATGTGAGACCTATTGGCGCAAGCGACAGCGACTGGTCCGGCTTCCTGGCGAAGCATCACCGCCGTTCGAACGTGCCGGGGAATACACGTCCGGCGGGGCCTATTATGTTCGCCTCGCCGATGCTTTCGCCAAGCTTCGAGGGGGTGGTGCGGATGATGGGGACGCAGCCATTCGGTCGCTTACGCGCGGCACCTCCCTGAATCCTGAACAGTTACCATCACCAAGCGAGCTTGAGGGGGTGGAGCGTGTTTTGAACGATATGAAAGCGGTGACGAAGCGGATTCAAAGCGCCGAGATGTTTTCAAGGGCATTTGAAATACTGCGAAGCCATCCCATCTCGAATGATGAGGGCACTATTTCTCTGGAATTGCGCAATTCACCCGCGCTAACAGACAGCTATCTGAACAACAATATTGGTTTCAGGGATAGCGATCTTCACTGGTCAATTCCACGCGTCCAAATCGGACACATATATATCCCGCTGAATACAGCCTGTATGAAAATTGGCCCCATAGAATCTATAGCGAATGCTGTCGATTCAAGTGACCTTTTGCGTGCGAAATTAGAAGTCGAGGAGGCTATCCGTTATGGCGATTCGGCTGCCGCAGGTGACATGGAGGCTGAGATTTCGGAACGCGCGCTGCTTTCCCGCGCTCTAAAATCTCTTCGGAAAAGAATAGAGATTCTTGATTTAGCAATCGATCCGTTTCGAGAACTTGTTTTTGATCCGGGAACTTTCGATCGAATTGATCAATATGAAGCCACAGAAGATTTACGCCACTACGATACAATGACTAAATACGATATTAGTCTCTGCATTTGGCCATCTTCGCCCAATGGGGCATTGGACATTCGAGTTGTTTTCACTAACGACAAGGGCGTTTTGCCGTTTCCGCAATATTTTATCAAATTGGGCGATGAGTTGATTGATATATTTGGTTCTGAGCGATTGGGAGATGTTGAAGATGGGGAGCTAAAATGCACAGTTATTGTAGTTGACGATCACGCATACGCATTGGCGAGCTTCAGTGTTCTATTCTGCATGATGCTTACTAAACAGTTTTCATTCAGCGGCATTCATGCGCTCGACACAGACGAATCGAGCGAAATATTACTGATGGGCTTCGATGACGAGATCATATTCCAGCCTATTATCTGGGACGATCGAAACCGGTTTGCGCCCGCTCCGCAGGTCTCGATGGTTGCGACGATCCTTAGAAACCTTCGATACGCAAACGACGAGGATCGCCTCGACAAACTTCTCCTTGCGGACGCGGAGCGACGTTTGAGGCCGGTCGTCCAATTCTACGAAGCCCAACGAGCCGCTTTCGACGAGGCCATGGACCAACGCGATTGAGGGCCGATGAGCGGCGATCCCAAACCGCCGTCGCCGTTGCAGCCTAATTCGCAGCGTCCAGCCGCCGGACCACTTCCTCCAGCACGATGGGGCAGTAGTCGATCTGATCCACTAAGACGCAGATGTCGCGCGGGTCGCCGACCGACTTCTCGTGGGTATTGACGTGCCCGCCCCCCGAAACTCCTCCAGTTATCTCTGGAGGAGTTCCAAAGGGCCACGTCACGATCAGCGAGGCATGCCTTGCATTATTCTCAACGTCTCCGAGGACCTCACTGAATGGATTGCAGGCCGTGACGACAGCAAGCCGGGTGTGGCCCCCAATACCGCGGGGAGGCTCAAACGACTGGCCAATCCTCAGGTTGATCCGCCCGGCGGGAAGGTCGACCCAGTTTAAAGCCGCCACATTGGCCTCCATGAGCGCGCTTGTGACGGTGATTGGCCCGGCGACGTCGACGGGCCGAGCGCTCCCGTCCAGACTGGACGGCTGGTTCTTGATGCGCGTCATCCGAAGAGGTCCTCCCAGCTCTCCTCGAGGCAGGACTCTGAACGGACTCGCAAAGCCCCCGGCCACGAGAAGGAGAAATCCCAATAGACGTCGAACCCGTGGAGGATCGCGGGATTGCCTTCGGGATCCGCCGGCTCGACCAAGACCAAGGCCTGGGCGTAGGTACAGTCACCTGTAGCCTCCAGCCAGCCCTCTGAAATCCCCTTCGAGATCTGCAGCACCTGCACCCCGAACGCTTCCAGAATACGTGGCTTCTGGACAGCCCATTCGCGCAGCGCGTCATGGATAGAGTCGAACTGGGCCGGGGCCGGCCAACCTCCAAAGGAACCCGTTTCGAGCGACCCAACCTCCGCGATCAATCCGAAGCGTCAGCGTTCGGGGATCAGAACGTCCGGGGACGCCAAGTGTGTCACTCGGGCGATCCCCTCCTCAATCAACGCCGCGAGGTCGACCTGCTCGATCGGGCGTCTCACTGTTCGATGCCCTTGTCCGATTCCGCGAGCGACCTTTCTACACGGGGTAACGTGGTGACATCCCTGGACAAGGTCGCGAGGCAGCGCTCAGTAAGAGAGGAAATCATTGGAAACTCGCTGTTGAGAACCTGAGGGTTTGCGGTCGTTTTCTCCCGCCCATCCGTCGGGCGAAAGTCGATCGTGACATCAGTAGCCACCGAATGAGGGGACGCGGCGGGCATCGTATCGTGGGCCTTTTGGTACCAGGCGAGGTAAGCAGTCAGCCGTCGAGAAAGATGGCTGGCCCGCGCTTCCTTAAACGGCCCCGGAGCCGCCCATCCGCTACGATGAAAGAGGATCAGCGCCGCGATCAAGTGATCGGTCGCTTCAAGTCTCGAACACCATTTTGGCAGGCTGGCCTGGTTCATCCAACTGGCCTCCCGGAGGGTGCCCCCTGACCGCCTATCGCTTCAACGGCGAAGACGAGTTGTCTGCCGAGGGATTTGTCTGGGTCTAGTCAGGGGCCAAAGCGTCTCCGGACAAACGCTTCTTCCGGGGCAGGACGGCTCATGGATTGCACCGAACCCCCAGAATACCCCCAGGTTCCTGCTGACAGCGGCCTTCGGTCATCCAGGCTGTGAGATGCAGCCTCATGTCTCTCGCCTGCGGGCAGAGACATGAGGCCGCCCCCCCCCGACGGGGTCGTCAGCGCCGAAGCGCCTTTCCCTCTTCCTGCTTGCGTCGCAGGTAGGACGGCTGAGACAGCTCGGCCATCATAGACCATTGCCCGTCGTCCTCTGCGGACGCCGCAACCCTGGCCATCAGTTTCCGGGACCGATAGTGGGCCTCCTTGACGAAGGCTTCCTCGTCACGCAGCCGCGCGTAGCCCTCCAGGCTGGCCAGGGATGCCGCCAGCCAGTCATGTCCTGCCGCCAGTTCGCGGGCCTGGGAGATCAAACGCTCCACGCTCTCCCAGTCACGATGTCTGGCGGCATCCCTGGCCCGCTCCTGGAGTCGGGCGAACCCGACCTCAACCGAGCGTCGCGCCACAGTGGAGTCTTCAGGGAAATGACCAAGGTCTTCCGGCGCGACGACCTGCAGTAGAAGGTCGACTCCCTCTGTGGCCTGGCGCTCCCCTTCGATGAGGTACCGTAGAGACGCGCCGACCCCGACACGCTCGCCGACTTGGCGTCGCCCGGTCAAGGTCAGACGCGCAAGGAGCCATGCCTCGCCGCCGAACGGGACGTCGGGAAGTTGCCAGTACCCATCGACCTTCGCGTAGGTGTTCAGCACATCCACAGCACCATGCGGGCTGCTCAACATGACCTGGACAGAGCGCCCGGCCAGGGCGCGAAGCAGATCGAACTCCGCCTCGAAGGGGTCCTTGAGGTCGGCCGCCGTTGCGCCATAGTAGGCGTTCCCGCGTCCAGCCTCCGCCATCGCGCTCATCAACTGTTCATTGAAGTGATGGCCAAGCCCGTACGTAGATGTGGAGACTCCGACGTCCGCCATGCGCCCGCACGCCTGGGAGATTTCGAACGGGTCAGTCAAACCAAAGTTCGCGCCGCCGTCAGAGAGCAACAGCACCCGTGAGACATCGGCCTTGCGCTGATTGATCGACGCCTGTTCCGCGCCGGCCAGCCAGCCGTCATAGAGCGCCGTACTGCCACCAACCTGAATCGCCAGAATTTTCCTGACAATGGCCTCCGGATCGGTGACCCGAGAAGCGCGCCAGACCAACTCGACCTCGTCGTCATAGGCGACGACAGAGACATAGTCGTCGGGACCCAGCTTGCGAACCACCTCAACGGCGCATTGCTGCGCTTCACGGAAGGCCTGCCCCGACATCGAACCGGAACGGTCCAGTACCAGGGCGAGGTTCAGGGTCTGGCGCCTTGCCCCCTCGGGCGCTTGATCAGGGCCGGCGACCCGCACCAGGATTTCCACCGAGGCCTTGTCGGTGTTGGCGATGGCCTGGCGCAGAGGAACAAGAGAGAGTTTGAGGGTCATGAGGGGCGTTCCTTTTCCGATATCAGTTGAGAGAGACTGAGGAGCGCGCCGGTGACGGCCCGTCCCATTTCTTCAGCCTCGGCGATGCCAGCCCGTTCGGCGCGCTCGGCGTCGATGATCACCTGGAGATCGGGGCCAACCTGAAGGGTGACGGTTCGCCTCGCGGAGACTTCGCCGCCCAGGCGCTGAGCCATCAACGGCAGCTCGGACCGGCGCTTGGCCGCCATGTCCGCCTCAGGCAAATTCCTGCGCATGCTCATTATAGGCGCAGCGTCAGAGACGTCTGACCGCGAAGCGGCGTTCCTCAACTGGCGGGCCATGATCATGGCCGGATTGACGTCCTGCGCCCCGGGCAGCATGGCCAGAAGCGCTTCCTCATCCATGCCGCGGAGACGTTCGGCGACGTGGTTCAGCGTCCAGCCATCGTTGAGCAGAACTCGGGCCGCCAGGAACTCCAGGAGATGCCGCGGCCCGTAGAGGCCACGCTCGCCGGTCACCGAATTCGTCAGGGTCGGGCCCAGAACGCCGCGGCTGACATAATCGCGGATTACCCGCTCGCTGGCCGGCTCCCCCTTGGGTCCACGCCCGCCAGACTTCTCCAGACCCATCCGCACCGTTTCGATCGCAGCCCGGGCGGCAAATCGGCGGAGGGAGCTTGGCGGTCGCGTGCTGTCATATTTAAATGTCATGCCATATTTAATATGGCGTGAGGCTTTTGATTGCAAGGGGGCTCAGGCCCCGCGACGAAACACCCTGCGAAAAATGGTCATGACTAGCCTGCGCAAAGCGGGCCCTACCAATATCGGAGAACAGTCAAAGGCGGACCCGCTGACCGTCTGTCAGTGGTTCTGAACTCACCAAGCGCCGACATTGGAGCCTGAGCAGACTCCGGGCCTCGGCGGACCCTGATCAAGGCCACTGGCGCTGGCATCCCTGGACGGCGCCGGGCGGCAGTCGGGCGAACCCGCTGTCAGCACTCCAGCTGGGCGGCCAGCGCCGTGAGGCTGTCGGCCGACCAGTCCCAGTCCTGCGCCGCGTCGACATCGGGTGCGGGGCGGCCGCCATACTCGTCGGGCCGTGCGATGTAGGCGGTCTTCAGGCCGCATGCGCGGGCGGCGGCCAGATCCGTGTGATGGGCCGCGACCAGACAAACGTCACCAGGGGCAAGCCCGAGGATTTCGGCTGTTCCCAGATAGGCGCGAGGATCGGGCTTGTAGGCCCGGGTCACCTCGGCCCCGAGGATCGCATCCCACGGCAGGCCGCCTCGCCGCGCCATATCCATCATCAGGGCGATGTTTCCGTTGGACAGGGCAACGATCGGAAAGCCGGCCTTCAAACGCGTCAGGCCCTCGACCGTGTCAGGCCAGGGAGCGAGCCGACGCCAGGCGAAAGTCCAGTCCTGGAGCAAAGCGTCATCCAGGGCGGCATGGTCGATGCCCTTGCTCTCCAGCGTCTGGTCCAGCATCTCCCGGTGCAGGACGTCCAGGGTCGTGAAGTCCCGTCCGGAGGCGGCGTAAGCTATCATCACCCGTAGATAGCGCCCCCGCCAACTGTCGGTGAAGGCGGCCGGGTCGAGGTCGTGGCGACCGATCCGCTTCAGGAACGAGGCGGACTCAGCGATGATGCTGGACCGCCAGTCGACCACCGTACCGAACACGTCGAACGCCAGCACTCCGGGTTTGCCTGCATCAGCCATGGGTCGGTAATCCGTCCTGCCTCACTGTTGCGGCCGCGGGCGGTCGCCACGCAGCAGGCCGCCGGGGGTCTGGCCCGTCCAGACTCCGTTTTCGAAGGTCGGGACGCCGGACTTCACCGTCCACAGGTAGCCCCGCGCGGGTTGCAGCAACCGGGTGCCGCCGGCGGGTAGATCCTGGACGATCTCGGGCGGCCCGAGGTTCAACCGATCCGGATCGATGACATTGAGGTCGGCGAGATAGCCCGGCGCGATGACGCCGCGGTCGAGCCAGCCGACCTGCTGCGCGTTCCGTTGCGTGTAGCCGTGGACCAGGGTCTCGAGCGAGATGCTGCGGCCCGACTTGTTGCCCTTGGACCAGAGGGCGATGGTCGTGGTCGGGAAGCTGCCGTCGCAGATGGTGCCGCAGTGGGCGCCGCCGTCCGACAGGCCGTAGAGGGTGTGGGCCCCGGTCATCATGCCGTGGACGGCGTCGAGGTTGCCGTGCGCGTAGTTGATCAGCGGCATGTAGAGCAGCCTGCGGCCGCCCTCCTCCATCAGGACGTCATAGGTGAAGCCCGCGACCTCGGCGCCGGCCCGCTCGGCCTGGGCGGCGATCGACTGGCTGGCGTCGGGCTCGTAGTCGACCGGGTCGTTCATCCGGAACATGCGCGTGAAGCCGCGCGTCAGAATGGCGATGAAGCCGTCTTCGTAACGAACGCCCGCGTGTTCCCTAAGGATCGCCGCCCGCACCTCGGGGTCGGCCAGCCGCGCCAGCCGCGCCTCGATCGTTGGCGACTCCGCCGCGATGCGGCGATAGGTCGGCGTGGCCAGGAACGGATTGGTGGTCGAGGAGAAGGACAGGATCGCGCCGATCGCGCGCGGCGCCACCTGCGCCTTCACGTCCAGGCCGTCGGCGGTCATGGCGTCCAGCTCGGCGTAGATATGCTTCCAGCGGTCCGGAGAGTCGTCGGTCTGCTGGACCGTGAACGACAGCCTGCGGCCGCTGGTCTCAGCCATGCGGCGGATCAGGGCAAGCTCCGCCCGGGCGAAGTCGTCGTCGGCGGTCAGATAGGCGTCGGAGATCAACTGGATCACCCCCTTGCCGGCCTTGCGCAGGGAGGCGGCAATCGCAAGCAGCTCCGGCTCGCCGGCCGTCAGCGTGCCGATGTTGGCGCCGTCGCGGCTGCGGTGGGCATGCGTGCGCGATGTCGAGAAGCCGAGCGCGCCGGCTTCGAGGGACTCGCCGGTGAGCCGGGCCATGCGCTCGATCTCGGCGTCGGTCGGCGTTTCAAGGTGGTCGGCGCCGCGCTCGCCCATGACGTAGGTGCGCAGCGCCGCGTGCGGCATGTGGGCGCCGAGATCGATGGCGTAGGACCGCCGGCCGATAGCGTCGAGGTAGTCAGGAAAGCTTTCCCAGTCCCAGGTCAGCCCTTCGGCCAGCGCCGTGCCGGGTATGTCCTCAACGCCTTCGAGCAGCTGGATCAGCCAGTCGTGCTTGTCGACATGCGCCGGCGCGAAGCCGACGCCGCAGTTCCCCATCGCAGCCGAGGTCACGCCATTGATCGACGAGGGCGCCAGGACCCGATCCCAGGACACCTGGCCGTCATAGTGGGTGTGGATGTCGACGAAACCCGGGGTAACCAGAGCGCCGCCGGCGTCGATGGTCCGGCTTGCGGCGCCGTCCACCTTGCCGACCGCGACGATCACGCCGCCGTCGATGGCCACGTCGCCGGCGAAGCTGGCCGCGCCTGTACCGTCGACGATGACGCCGTTGCGAATGATCAGGTCATGCATGGGAAACTCCGGGAATCTCGGCCGCCAGCGCGGCGACAGCTTTGAGGCGGTGGACGATGGCGGCTGGATCGGGCCCGCCCTCGACCTCGAACATGGCGGCGGCGATGATGTGGTTCAGCGGGCCGTGGGTCTCCACCGGAACGGCGATGCCGATCACGCCGCGGTTGACGTGGCCACGGTCGAACCCGACCCCGGCCTCGCGCGCGGCCGTCACCTCTGCGAGCCAGTCCTCGTAGTCCGGCGGCCTCGACCAGGGGACGCGCTCGAACCCTGCCCGCAGCGCCTGAGGCGTGAAGCTGCCGCGGGCGGCAACGAGCCGTCCCATGGCGCCCAGGAACATCGGAAGGCGGCGACCGACGGTGAAGGCGATGCGCATGGCGGCGTCGGACTCGGCGACCTGCTCCAGCTCCACCTCCTCGCCAGCGCGCCGCCACAGCGCGACGGTCACGCCCAGCTCGGCGGCCCCCGCCTCCAGCGCCTGGGCGAAACGGCGGCGCGGGTCGTCGCCCGCCAGCAGCGGCGCC
>CALRWU020000034.1:0-13045 GCA_943371945.1 Azorhizobium sp. AG788 | reverse complement strand
TTGCGCCAGACCACCTCGGCCGTGGGGGACAGGGTCAGGGTGGACGCCTTGATCTTGAGTTTGTGGTCCCCGCGCGGGCGCAGGTAGAGCTGATGCGGCTGCAGCGTCACCGGCGAGGAAAAGCCGTAAGTCGTCGAGTGACGCAGGTTGAAAGCGGGCATTGGAGCGCTCTGGGGTCCGGGGGGCGGATAGCAACGTACCCCGAGAGGCGAGGTTCCACCCAGCCTTTCGGCTTAAAACTTGACCTTCTCCACAGGTGGGGGTAGGGAACCCGCCTTCCGCGCAGAAACCCCGGTATAGCTGGGAAACTGTGCTTTGACCGGCACGACCCCGTTTATTTCATAACGGACGAGGCTGGCGAGGTCCCCCGCCCGGCGCGTTGCGCTCAGCGGGGTCTTTGGCGTTTTACGCTCATTGCATGCGGAAAAAGACGGCCCATGTCGGAGATGGTCTCCGGCATAAAGGAATGGCGATGTTCGACGCGCTGACAGACAGGCTAGGGAAGGTCTTCGACGGTCTCACCGGTCGCGGCGCCCTGTCCGAGAAGGACGTCAACGAGGCCCTCCGCGAGATCCGCGTGGCGCTGCTCGAGGCCGACGTCGCCCTCTCCGTCGTCAAGCAGTTCATCGACGATGTCCGCCCGCAGGCCGTGGGCGAAAGCGTCATCAAGTCGATCAAGCCGGGCCAGCTGGTCGTCAAGATCGTGCACGATGAACTGGTGCGCGTCCTCGGCGGCGATGAAGAGCCCCAGCCGCTGAAGATCGACTCGCCGCCCGCGATCATCATGATGGCTGGCCTGCAGGGCTCGGGCAAAACCACAACCACCGGCAAGCTCGCCAAACGCCTCAAGGAGACCGAGCGCAAGAAAGTGCTCGTCGCCTCGCTCGACACGCGCCGCCCGGCGGCGATGGAACAGCTCAAGATTCTCGCTGACCAGGTCGGCGTTGACGCCCTGCCGATCGTCACCGGACAGCTGCCGCCCGACATCACCCGCCGCGCCATCCAGGCTGCGAAGTTCGGCGGCTACGATGTGCTCATGCTGGACACAGCGGGCCGCACAACGCTCGACGACCAGATGATGAACGAGGCGGCCGAGATCGCCGCCATCGCCAAGCCGAACGAAACGCTGCTCGTCGCTGATGCTCTCACGGGTCAGGACGCGGTTGAGACGGCCAAACGCTTCCACGAACGCCTGCCGCTGACCGGCCTTGTGCTCACCCGCATGGACGGCGATGGCCGTGGCGGCGCAGCCCTGTCGATGCGCGCGGTCACCGGCCTGCCGATCCGCTTCATCGGCATGGGTGAAAAGGTCGACGGCCTCGACGTGTTCGACGCCCGCCGCATCGCCGGCCGCATTCTGGGGCAGGGCGACATCGTCTCGCTGGTCGAGCGCGCCAAGGCCGAGATCGACGTCGCCGAAGCTGAGCGCGTCGCCAAGAAGATGCAGAAGGGTCAGTTCGACCTGGAAGACCTTGCTGGCCAGCTGCGCCAGATGCAGCGCATGGGCGGCCTCGGCGGCATGATGGACCTGCTGCCGGGCGTGAAGAACGCCAAGCAGCAGATGGCCGCCTCGGGCGTCGACGACAAGATGCTCAAGCGCCAGGAAGCGATCATCATGTCGATGACGCCGAAGGAACGCCGCAAGCCGGATCTCCTGCAGGCCTCGCGCAAACGCCGTATTGCGGCCGGCGCCGGCGTCGATGTGGCCGAGGTCAACAAGGTGCTGAAGATGCACCGCAACATGGCCGACATGATGAAGAAGATCGGCAAGGGCGGCATGAAGGGCCTCGCCGGCATGCTCGGCAATATGGGCGGCCCCGGTGGTCAGGGCGGCGGCGGCGCTCCGCCGGTCTCGCAGCAGCAGCTCAACGCGCTCAAGAATCTCGGGCAAGGCATGGGCGGCGGAATGGGCGGACCCAAACTGCCCGGCCTTGGCGGCGGACTCCCCGGTCTCGGCGGAGACAAGAAGAAATGACCACCGATCCCACCGCCGAACTGAAACGCCTCCGCTCGTCCATCGACAATATCGATGCAGCCGTCGTCCACATGCTGGCCGAGCGCTTCAAGGCGACCAAGGCCGTGGGCGAACTGAAGGCCGCGCACGCGATGCCGCCGGCTGACAAGTCACGCGAAGCCGAACAGATCACGCGCCTGCGCCAGCTGGCGAAAGACGCCGATCTCGATCCCGACTTCGCCGAGAAATTCCTCAACTTCATCGTGACGGAAGTCATCCGCCATCACGAGAAACTACAGGGGAAGGGCTGAGGCCCGACCTGCACCGTCATCAACCGACCAAGCTAAAAACTGAAAGGCTACCTATGTCCCTGAAAATCCGTCTTGCCCGCGGCGGCTCCAAGCACCGCCCGTACTACAACGTCGTGATCGCTGACTCGCGCTTCGCCCGCGACGGCCGCTTCATCGAGAAGATCGGCTCCTACAACCCGCTGCTCGCCAAGACGGATGAGAAGCGCGTCCAGATCGACCTCGAGAAAGCCAAGGAATGGCTCGCCAAGGGCGCCCTGCCGACCGATCGCGTCGCGCGCTTCCTCGGCACCGCCGGCCTCGTGAAGTTCGAGCACGGCAACAACCCGCAACGCGCTGTCCCGGGCGAAAAAGCCGCGGAACGCGCCAAGGAACGTGCTGAGCGCGAAGAAGCCCGTCGCGCCGCGGCTGAAGAAGCCAAGAACGCACCGGCCGAAGAAGCCGCCGCCGAGTAATCGGAATGACCGTCACGGTCCGGGACGCAGAGGCGAGGGACGAGGATTTCATCCTCGCCCTCAACGCCGCCTGTACCCCGGCCGTTGGCGACATGTCGGCCCAGGATTACCGCGACATCGCGGGCTGGGCGCATCGCATCGTGATTGCTGAAGCCGACAGCAAACCTGTCGGCTTCATGATTCTGATCCGCCCCGGCTCGGCCTATCCGAGCGACAATTACGGCTGGTTCGAGGAACAGTTCGCCCACCAGCTCTATGTCGACCGTATCGCAGTCAGGCGCAGCGCACGCGGTCTCGGCGTTGGCCGCGTCCTCTATGAGGAAGCGCTGCGGATGGCCGCGGATCTGGGCGAGGAGCGCGTCACCGCCGAGGTGAACGAAGACCCGCCTAATCCCGAAAGCATGGCCTTTCACGTCAAGCTTGGCTTCCGCCATCTGCTCTCGCGAACCTCTCCGAGGCTCGGCAAGGTCGTCGCCATGCTGGAGCGACCGCTGTGAGCGACACGAACAAACTCATCGTCGTCGGCCAGATCGCCGGAGCGTTCGGCGTCCGGGGCGAGGTGCGCGTGCGCTCGTTCACAGACGATCCCGAAGCCATCTTTGATTACGGCCCCTTGCTGGACGCCGCCGGAAAGGTCGTGCTGACGCCGGTGCGTCACCGCTCGCTCAACGATCTCTTCAGCGTCACGGCGCAGGAGCAACATCAGCGCGAAGCCTGGGAGGCGATGCGCGGCACGCTGCTGCACGCTCCCCGAACGGCGCTGCCCGAAACAGACGAGGGCGAAGTTTACGTTGCCGACCTGATCGGCGCACGCGTCGTTCATGTCGACGGGCGAGAGCTCGGCGTGGTCAAGGCGGTACAGAATTTCGGGGCCGGCGAGCTGATCGAGGTCAAGCCGCTGGCGGGGGCAACCTACCTGCTGCCCTTCACCGAAGAGATCTTTCCAGAGATCGATATGGCCACGCGTGTCCTGCGAGCGGCTCCCGACGATGCGCTGCTGCCCGAAGGCCTCAGCGCTTCGGATCCTACCCACACTGACCCGAACCCCGGTTGAGCTGGTAGTAGAGCGTCGCCGCCTTCTCGTCCGACATGCGCAGGTTCCGCCGCACGGCGCCGCGTGCGCCCTTGTCGCGCAGGCGCGAACCAAGGTCCTTCTCGACATAGCTTGAGAGTTCCTCCGGCATCAGCGCCACATTGCGGCTCTCGTTGAACCGCGTGTCGCGCCACACGATCAGGCAGGCGCCGTTGGTGCGGCGCGCCGGGAACGCCTCGACCCCGATCGATGCATCCAGAACGCGCGCGCGCGGAAAGGCTGCGCGGAGATTTCCGGTGAGATGCGGGTCCGCCCCGACGATCGTGCCTTCGGTAAAACCAGCTTGCTTGAGCGCATCCGCCCACGCAACAATCGGCGTATAGGGTCGGCAGCCGCCCTCGGCGCACTGGTTGATCTCCATCTGCGCTTCGACAAATCGCCCGCCCGCAACCAGCAGGACAAAGGCCATCACCACGGCGCCGAAGCCCCGGATCGCCACCGGGAAGTCACCCGCGCGCTTCACATGCGCGAACAGCCAGATCGGCAGCGCGAAAAGCACCGGCATCATCCAGTGCGGCTTGTAGGCCTGTACGCCCCCCGCCACGCTGATCAGGTAGACGATCACGCCGAGGATGGCCGTCTGCACGAACAGCTTGCGCCAAGCCAGTTCGTGCGGCTCCTCATCCGTGTTCCGGCGCGGAAAGATCGGATAGATGATCGGCAGCCACAGGTTCCAGAACAGCATCATCCAGAACAGCAGCAGCGGCAGCGAGAACTCCAGCAACGCCCGGCCCAGCTGCGCCGCCGCATTGCTGGCGCGCTCGATCCAGCCGCTGTCGATCTCCCACGATTCGACGTACTCGCGCGCTGCGAAGCTGATCGAGTCGATATGGGTGCCCACCCACCAGGCATAGGGCGCATAGATCGCCGCCGCGACCGCCAGCATCAACACCAGACGCATCGGGCTGATCGCATCGCGGAAGAATTGTGACATCAGCACGCCGATCAGCATGGCGATCGGGAACACGGCGAACAGGTGATGCGTCAGCAGCCCCAGCCCCATGGCGACGCCGAGATACGCCCAGTCGATCCACCGTCGCCAGGTCAGGATCCGCGTGATGGCGTGGAAGGCGATCGACAATACAGCCATCAATGCGACGCCGGTCAGCAGGTCTTCATGCGCCGCCCAGCCGACCTGGAATGTCAGCGCCCATGCCGCCAGCGCCGCCGCCGAAACGCCGGGCCGGATCAGCACGTTACGCGCCGAAAGATAGTAGAAAACCAGTCCGATGAAGAGCAGGGCGTACTTCAGTCCGAACACGACGGGCGGCGAGACCCCGCCTGCGCGGGTGGCCAGCCAGAACAGCCAGGTCAGCATCGGCGGCTGGCGCGCCTCATAGCCGAACTGGAAGGATTGCGAGAGCAGAAGCTGGTCAGCCTCCTCCACGGTATAGATCGGCGCCACGAAAACGCGGATCGCCCAGTGGATCACGCAGTACAACAGGATCATCGAAATGATCGCCGACTTGTCGAGCCGGATCAGCGCATCGAGCGAGGAGCGCTGAACATTCTCGCCATTGCGACGACCGCGCACCGCCCGGGCGTTCTTGGCCGCTTTTCGCGACAATTTGGGCTGCCGGATCGGCTGCTTCACGCGTAAATTCCACTCAACCAGGCGCCAAAACCATCCGGCTCGTCAGCGCTGGGCGCGCGGATCGTTCCATTCGGCTGCAACACCGTATCCCCCCCGACGCACAAGCCATATCATCCCGAGCAGGTCTACGGTCCCGGCGCCAAAACGTCCGAGGAACCCGTATTTCGAAACACCATGCAGTCTTTGACGGTCGGCGACAGGCTCCTCGCGCACATCCCAGCCCGCGCGTTTCACCAGAGCCGGCAGGAAGCGGTGCATGGCTGCGAAGAAGGGCAGGTCCTGGAAGGCCCGGCGCCGGATCAGCTTGAACCCGCAACCCGTGTCCGTCGCATCGTCCCGCAGGCAGAAGCGGCGGATACCGTTCGCAACCCGCGACTGCAGCCATTTGAAGCCTGAGTCATTCCGGCTGGTCCGGCGGCCGCAGATAATGCCCAGAGCGGGATTTTCGTCCTTGGCCGCCACAAGATCCCAAACCCGGCGGGCGTCGGCCGGATCGTTCTGGCCGTCCCCATCCAGCAACTGCACCCAGTCGCCGACACAGCTGCGCAGGCCGGTGAACAGCGCACCGGATTTCCCGCGCCGCTTCACATGGGTCAGAACCTTGATCCGGTCCGGGGCGAGCTGCTGGGCGGCGACCAGTTCGGCCGCCGTCGAATCACTCGAGGCGTCGTTCACGCACACGATTTCATAGTCGATCCCGGCCAGGGCGGCGTGCACCTCGTCCACCAGCGGCTGGATATTGCCCGCTTCATTGAAGAACGGGATCAGCACGGACAGCGAGCGGCGCGGCGGGGTCGGCGTGTCTGATCCCAAGGCGGCGGTCCCTGCGAATGCGCGTGAAAGGAAAGGACCACTAGCACATCCTTTGTCAGCCGGAAGGCGGGCTGGTCATGCCGTCATGCCGCGCTGCGGCGCCCCAATGCGGGTGCGACATTTCAAATCCCCGCTGTAATTGCCGCAAGGACAGGACTGCCCCTGATCCCGGTGTCTGCTAGACTGTGTCAAGGCACAGGGTTCATAACCCCTGCAGCAGGTGAGGAGCAGCGCCATGGCCGATACGGTAACAACTGAAACCCCTATCGACCGTGGCCTTGAAGCCTTCCGCAAGAACGGCCTGGAGAAGGACGCCACCCCACCAAAGGCAGACGAGATCGATCTCGCCACCTACGACATCACCGCTCCCGAACTCTGGCGCCAGGACGCCTACTGGGAATACTTCGCGCGCCTGCGCAAGGAAGCGCCCGTCAACTACTGCCCGGAAAGCCCGTTCGGCCCTTACTGGAGCGTGACGACCTACAAGGACATCATGACCGTGGACACCACCCACGGCGTCTTCTCGTCCGAAGGCGGCATCACCGTCGTCGACCAGGACGAAGACTTCCAGCTGCCGATGTTCATCGCGATGGACCCCCCCAAGCACGATCTGCAACGCAAGACCGTTCAATCCATCGTGGGCCCCGACAATCTCAAGACCTTCGAGGCGCTGATCCGCTCTCGCACCAACGACCTGTTCGACAATCTGCCGACCGGCGAGCCCTTCGACTGGGTCGACAAGGTCTCGATCGAGCTCACTACCATGATGCTGGCGACGCTGTTCGATTTCCCGTTCGCCGATCGCCGCAAGCTCACGCGCTGGTCGGACGTCGCGACCGGTCGTAGCAACCCCGACATCGTCACGAGCGAAGAACAGTGGCGCGGCGAGCTGATGGAATGCCTCGGCTACTTCACCGGTCTGTGGAACGAACGCGTCAATGCCGAACCGCGCGGCGACCTGATCTCGATGCTGGCGCATGGGGAGCACACGCGGAACATGACGCCGCAGGAATATCTCGGAAATCTGATCCTGCTCATCGTTGGCGGCAACGACACGACCCGCAACTCGATGACCGGCGGCGTCTATGCCATGAACAAGTGGCCGGAAAACTGGGAGAAGCTGAAGGCCAACCCTGAGCTCGTCCCGTCCGCCGTCTCCGAGATCATTCGCTGGCAAACGCCGCTCGCCCACATGCGGCGCACCGCGCTTGAGGATTTCGAGCTCAACGGCAAGACCATCCGCAAGGGCGAAAAAGTCCTGATGTGGTACGCCTCGGGCAACCGCGACGAGACGCAGTACACCAACGCAGACAAGCTCTGGATCGAGCGTCCGATGGTGCGCCGCCACCTTTCCTTCGGCTTCGGCATCCACCGCTGCGTCGGCAACCGCCTCGCCGAACTCCAGCTGCAGGTCCTGTGGGAAGAAATCCTCAAGCGCTTCGACAAGATCGAGGTTCTCGAAGAGCCCGAGCGGGTCCCGAGCGCCTTCGTGAAGGGCTACACGAAGATGATGGTGAAGGTGACGCCGAAGGCTTAGTCTGCGGCTCTACCCCACCGCGCCACACGTTTTCGCCGGCGCCTGAGTGCGCGAATAGCTGCGCCCGAGCCACGCATTGTGCTCGGCTTCCCACGTCGCTTTGGCGTAATTGTCGCTCAGGCCAGACGCCGTCGCCGCCCACGTGCCGACATCGATCATGTAATCGGCGCCAGACAGGTTCTGCGGCAGCGTCTTTGTGAAGTACTCCACATGCCGCCACAGCGGCGCGCACGTGTGCTTGGCCGCTACCGCCTCCATCGCGAACGCAGTCGCGCGGTGATCCGGATGATCGCCGGGGTTCAGCGTCTCATCCAGCTCAGCAATGTGCAGCGCCAGTCCCGACCCCGCGACCATTTCCGTTTCGACGATCGCGGTCAACGTCGCAACCAGGTCGGTCCACCCGACATACCGCGCACTTTTGTCGATCGTCTCCGTCGCCGCCACTTCGCCCGCGCGCAGCTTCGTCAGCGATTGCGGATGTGGCGTGTAGACCTTGCCGTTGACGATGTTCCCGTCCGGGATGCGCAGGAAATACACGACCGCATTCTCATACGCATAGCGCTGCACCGCGTGCCCGGCCCGATCCACCATCGCCGACTCCATCGCGACGCCGCGCCCCTGCGAAGGATCCGCCGCGTTCGCCATGAAGCGCACAGCGCGCAACGCGCCTTCCTCGCGCGCGAGATAGTAGGGAACAGGCGCGCCCTCAACGCGCTCGACGCCGGCGCCGGCATCGCCCGCTGTCACATGGATGAAGACCGCCTTCTCCTGCGGTTCGTTAATCGCGTGATACGCCTCCGGGTTCATGAACAGTTGCCAGTCGTCCTCATGCGCCACGGCAAACACGCTCACCATCGGCGGCGAGGGCGGGGCGGGAGTAGCCGGGACAGGCGGAGACGTTGCACACGCGCTGGCGACCAGCGCCGCAGCTGCGACAAGTGCGTTTTTCAACCGAGCCTCCCCATACCGTCTTTTGCGATCAGCTTACCGGCTGGGCGACGCCGATGCATCAGCCTGTTCGCACACCGGCCCCAGCTGGGGATTGTCGATCGAGCTGCGCGCCATGTCGAGCAGGTGTCGGAAGGAATACCCTTCGCCTGTGCGCAGCCCCTGCCGCGGGCCTGTAAGGTTTGGTGACGAACTCACGTGCACCGCGAACACCTTGCCCGTCTCGAGGTCGAAGACCGGCGATCCGCCCGACGCCTTGTTGGTCGAATGGGTGTAGGTGATCGACTGCGCCGTGTCGCGCGACAGCAGCTGGCTGATGTTCAGCGCCAGAGCGTTGGGCGTTGGTCCGCCTTCTGCCGGAAGCGCGATACTCAGCATCGCGACCGTACGCTCGTCCGGCACGGGCCCAAAAGCCTGACAATCGATGTCGCCCTGCGCAATGGCGCGCCAGCCAAAAGGTGGCGGCGCGTTCAGCCGCCAGATCTGGAATGGTCGTTCGCCGCCAAGCTGCGCAGGCGTCTGCCACACCCGCTCCGATGCGGTCAGCGCGACGTCTGGCGAACGGGATGCGGCGTCCTTCGGCGTCAGCGCCGGAAACACCACCGTGATCACTTCTGGTCCCGGTTCCGGCTGGCCGGAAAGCTCGTACCTCTGCACCAGCTTCGGATCGCCTGCGGCCAGCGTGTCGTCGGGTGACCGTGGCGCGACGCCCGGCGGTCGGCTTACGCCAGTCGATACCGACACGGCGGCGGGGGCAGGCGCTGGCACGCTCTCCTGCGCTGGTGGTCGCCCTGCCGCCCCTGCCGCAAGCTCCGCCTCTTTCCGGCGCGCAGCCGCATCGCGCTGCAGCTGTTCGAAGATTTTCTGGTCGACATCGCTCATGGCCGGCACGGTGTCTGCCGGCGTCGTTCCCTGCGGCGGCTGCCATTTCAGCGGCCGCGCGCTTAGCATGGGTTGCTCGGCGTACAGGACCAGCAATGGCTCCTTCGCGTAGCGTGGGTGGATCAGCCCGCCATCGATGATGAAGCCGGTCTGCAACCACGTCGCATGCCCGCCGCCCTCGCGCGTGACGCGTGCGATGGCGCCCGAGTAGTTCCCGACAACCGGGTACCAGCCCGAGTCGACGACGTAGTAACCCGTGTTCGATGGCGCCGTACGTAGCCACACGTCCGCCTCCAGGCGCAGATTGGCGGACCGCGCCTTGTCGCGTTCAGTCTCGGCGATGGCCTGCGCTGCTTGCGCCTCGCCGCGTGCAACCTCTTTCGCCGCGCGCTGCTGTTCCGTGCTGTACCACTGCCAGCCTGCCAGCGCGGCGAGTCCCGCGAATACGACAGCCACGCCTGAAACCGCCGTCAGCAATCCCGCCTGTGCCCGTTTCCGCCGGCGCTCTGCTTCTACGCGGGCATCCGAAGACGCCTTGATGAAATCGGCCTGATCGTCCGTGACCGGCGGCGCCGTGATCGGCTTGTCGGCCAGCCACTTGTTGGCCGCGTCAATATCAGCCCCACGCAGCAGCATGTCCGCAGCGCGGCCACGCGCGGACCAGCGACTGCCCAGTTCGGCAAGCCGGGTATGCTCACGTATCCAGTCGATATCGGTGCGCAGCGCGTTGGCCAACTCGGAGAGGCCCGTCGCAAACGTACGGCCTTCCCCTGCAAAGAAAATATAGTTCAGACGCTTCAACTCCGGCGCCGCCAGCGCGTCGTCGATCGGCCGCCAAACGACTGGGAGGATGCGCTTGCGCAGGGTGACCGCCTGTCGCAGTTCCAGCGCGCAGTTCTCAGACGCCAGACTGTCGGGCGAAACGATATAGACAATCGAGTCCGCTTCAGTGATCAGGCCGGCGAGCCGCTTTTCCCAGTCCTCGCCCGGCGCGATGTCCTGACGGTCGATGTAGGGCGCAAAACCGCATGCCGCTAGGCCGAGCACAAGCTCGCTGGCAAACGCCTTGTCCGCGCGCGAATAGGAAATGAAGACCTTTATCCGTGTCTCGGCGACACGAATTTCGGTCGTTACGGCTTGCTGTGTTGCGGTCATCCCCGGCGCTCCACCCGCCCGCAAAGGGCAGGGTGAAGCCTAGACCCGGTCGCTTGCCTGCGCCAGCGCCGGATCATTCCGTGAGCGTCAGGCGGCAAAGATGCCGGGTTTGTAGCCCTTCCACGGCATCGCCATTTCCATCAGGTAGGCGACTTCCAGCAGCAGGCCTTCTGCCCCCTTCGCCGCGCACACCTGCACGCCGATCGGCAGGTTGGCCGCCGTCCGCCCCAGCGGCAGGCTGACCGCCGGCGCTCCGCAGACATTGTGGATCAGCGTGTAGCCAACCTGCTGCAACAGCCGCTCGCGCAGTGTGTCGAACGGCACGTCCCCGCGCAGATACCCCAGCGGCGAGGGCGGAGAGGCGAACATCGGCGTCAACACGATGTCGAAGTCCTTCATCCATTCATTGTAGGCGAGCGTGGCCCCCATCAGCCGGCTGAAGACGGCGCTGATGTCGCTCTCGCGCAGCTTCGCTGCGTCCGCCGCCATGCGCAGGCTGAAGGGTTCGAAGCTGGTCTCGTCGATCGGCTTGTTGAACTGCTTCGCGGCGCCGGCAAGGTCTTGGGCCGCGCCGAGCGACCAGAAGGCTAGAAAGTCATCGCCAAATGTCGGCGCCGTCGGCCAGTCGGTCGGCGTCACGCTGTGGCCGAGCCCTTCCAGCGTCGCAGCGGCTTTCTTCACGACGGCGGCGACTTCTGCGTCCGCCTCATGCCCGGCGAACCCCTTTGTCAGAATGCCGACGCGCAGCTTGCGCTTCAGCGGATCGGTCACCATCCCGACGGCCGGCAGGATCGCCTCGGCGCCCGTGCGCTCGGTCAGTGACAGGAACAGCGCCGTGTCACGCACCGTGTGCGAGACGCAGCCCTGGACCGAAATCTCCAGCGGCCCCGGCGCCGCTTCACTCACCATCCGTCCGCGCGACGGCTTCAGCCCGACCAGACCGCAATTCGCCGCCGGGAACCTGATCGATCCGCCCCCGTCATTGGCATGCGCAATCGGCACCACCCCCGCCGCCACCGCCGCCGCCGATCCTCCAGACGATCCAGCGGTCGACCGCGTCGGATCCCATGGATTGCGCGTCGGCCCGAAAGCCAGCGGCTCCGTTGTCGGCAGGTACCCATTCTCCGGCGCTGACGACTTGCCGATACTGATCAAGCCCGTGCCGAGCATCTTGGTGACGAAGACATCCTGCGTCGTGGCGGGCGCTATGCCAGCAGTGATGCGCGATCCCGACCGCGTCTGCGCGCCGATCTGATTGTTGAGATCCTTCACGAGATACGGCACGCCGGCCAACGGCCCTGTGCCCGGATTGGCGGCCTTCGCCCGTGCATCGGCGAACGTGTCGTTGACCAGGAAGTTGAGCTTCGGCTGCACAGCCTGTGCACGCGCGATTGCGGCGTCGATGGCTTCCTTCGCCGACATCTTGCCGGACTTGATCAGCCCGGCCATCTCGGTTGCGTCCGGATTGCCGCCGCCTGCAACGACCGTCGGCGCGCTCGCACATGCAGCAACGCCCGTCGCCCAGACCGTCGCCATAAGTCCGCGTCGTGTCAGCCGCATCGTCCGTCTCCCTGAAGTCTTTGACGTGATCCGACAGCAAGCGCGCGCCGGATGCAACCGGGGCTTCAAAGGAAAATTATGCCGCCTTGTTTTCTAGCCGCGCGGTTCGATCAGGTCCCACGGGTTGCCGTAGAGGTCTTCGAACACCGCGACCTTGCCATAGGGCTCGGCGCGAGGCGCTTCGCGGAAGACCACGCCCTCTGCTTTCATGTGCGCATGATCGCGATCGAAATCGGCGGTCTCGAGGAACAGGAACACCCGCCCGCCCGCCTGCTTGCCCACGGCCGCCGCCTGATCGGGCTTGTCGGCCCGCGCCAGCAGCAGCGCCGCCCCGCGCGTGCCCGGCGGCTCCACCACGACCCAGCGCTTGCCGCCGCCCATGTCGATGTCGTCGGCCAGCTCAAAGCCGAGACAGCGCGTGAACCAGTCGATCGCCTCGTCATAGTCACGCACAAGGAAGGCGAGTTTGGCGATCTGCATCAAGCCATCTCCCTCACGACAGGCCGTGAATATTGCCGTCCGCATCCAGCGACATGATCTCCGCCGCAGGTTGTCGCGGCAGACCGGGCATCGTCATCAGGTCGCCGCAGATCGCCACCACGAAGCCGGCCCCGGCCGACAGCCGCACCTCCCGCACGTCCAGCACATGCCCCTCCGGTGCGCCAAGCTTCGTCGGGTCGGTCGAGAACGAATACTGTGTCTTGGCGATGCACACGGGCAGGCGGCCATAGCCGGCCTCCTCCCAC
>CALRWU020000033.1:0-13100 GCA_943371945.1 Azorhizobium sp. AG788 | reverse complement strand
CCGATGGCGAAGGTCGTTCCCCCCATGATGATCACGGTCGCGAGAAACGCGCCCTTGCGGCCGAACCGATCGCCCATGCGGCCGAAGATCAGGGCCCCAAGGGGACGGAAGAACAACCCCGCCGCAAACACGGCCAACGTCGCCAACGTGGCGTTGGCCTCGCCGATCTCAGCGGCGTTGAAGAACTTGGCAGCGAAGATGCTCGTCAGCGCGCCGTACACGAAGAAGTCATACCATTCGAACGCGGTTCCGGCCGCTGAGGCCACCACCACGGTCCGCAGCGGCGTCGCGGGCTGCTGTTCAGCCGCATTCGGCGTCGCCGATTCCATTGATATCTCCCTCGCCCGGATCACGTTTCGCTCTGGCGGAAGACCTGCACCAGAATGTCCACTTTCGCCAGAGGGCGCGCGACCTGTTGAATTCTGACGCCCCGGCGGCTCTATTAGGGCGACCCGTCTGACCTACAAGGGATACTCGCCTCGATGAAACTGCGCCTCGCCCTCTTGCTCGCGACCCTTCTCGCTGCTGCGCCCATCTCGGCCCAGCAGCAAGCGATACGATCGGCCCCGCAGCCTCAGGCCTACGCGCCTGCCCTGCCCTCCCTCAGGGATGAGGCGTATCCCGGCGTCGTCACGCTGGAGGTGGACGCTACCGATCTCGACCGTCGCATCTTCAACATTCGCCAGCGAATTCCAGTCGCCAAACCTGGAAGGTTGACGCTGGCCTATGCGCAATGGATCCCCGGCAACCACGCGCCACGCGGACCGATCTACAACTATGCCGGGCTCAAGATCACGGCCAATGGCAAACCTGTTCCTTGGCAACGGGATGCCGCCGACGTCTATGCCTTCCATGTCGACGTACCCGCGGGCGCCAAGGCCATTGACGTGGAGTCGATGTTCCTGACCCCGATCGAGTCCGCGCAGGGCCCGATCATGATGACGCCGGAAATGCTGCGTCTCAACTGGTACGTCGCTGCGCTATACCCGGCCGGCCACTTCGCGCGGCGCATCAATTTCGACGTCAGCGTAAAACTGCCGCCCGGCTGGACCTACGCCACCGCTCTCGAGACCGCAGCGTCTTCCGGCGCCACCGTCCGCTTCAAGACGGACTCCTGGGAAACCGTGATCGACAGCCCGCTGTTCGCCGGTAAGTACCTTCGCAAGTTCGATCTCGATCCCGGCGGCCGCTCACGTGTCACGCTCAACGTCATGGGCGACGAGGCAGGTCAGGTCGACCCGAGCCCCGAAATCATCGAAGTCCATCGCAATCTCGTGAAGCAGGCCGACAAACTCTACGGCGCGCGCCACTTCAATCACTACGACTTCCTGCTCTCGGTCAGCGATCGCCTGGCCACCTCCGGCGTCGAGCATCAGCGCTCAAGCGACAACGGCACGAACTCCGGCTACTTCACCGCCTGGAATACCGGCTTCGTCAGCAAGGATCTGCTGGCGCACGAATACACCCACTCCTGGAACGGCAAGTATCGCCGCCCGGCCGATCTCTGGACGGCCTCATTCAACACACCGATGCGCAACAGCCTGCTCTGGGTCTATGAGGGCCAGACGCAGTATTGGGGAAATGTGCTGGCCGCCCGTGCGGGCTTCGTCACGAAGCAGCAGGCGCTCGACCTGATTGCCAACAACGCCGCAACTTACGACATGCGGACGGGTCGCGAATGGCGGCCGCTGGTGGACACGACCAACGATCCCATCATCGCTGCGCGTCGCTCCCTGCCGTGGCAGAACTGGCAACGCAGCGAGGACTACTATTCCGAAGGACAGCTGATCTGGATGGAAGCCGACACGCTGATCCGCGAAAAATCCGGAGGCAAGCGCTCGCTCGATGATTTCGCCAAGGCGTTCTTCGGCGTCAACGATGGCGATTGGGGCCAACTCACCTACACACGCAAGGACCTCGTTGCGGCGCTCAACAAAGTCCAGCCGTATGATTGGGAGAGCTTCTTCGCGGCCCGCGTAGATGCGGTCGCGCCAATGGCGCCGCTGGCGGGTCTGGAGCGCGGCGGCTATCGCCTTGTCTATGGTGATGCGCCGAACTCCGTTTGGCGCGATGGCGAATCCCGCACTCGCGCCGCCAACCTGCTCTACTCGATCGGCCTCGCGGCGGATTCAGCCGGCAAGATCACGCTCATCCAATGGGATGGCCCCGCCTGGAAGGCAGGCCTCACCACGGCAGTGACGATCTCCGCGGTGAACGGGCAAAGCTTCACTCCAGATCGGCTGAAAGCCGCCGTCGCCAACACCAAGGGCGGCACGCCTGTCGATCTGCTGGTGAAGGCCGGCGACACGCTCAAGACCATCCGGCTCGACTATACCGGCGGCCACCGCTATCCGCGGCTCGAACGCATCCCGGCCAAGCCCGCTTATCTCGACGACATACTGACGCCGCGCTGAGAGAAATGCGCTGAACCTCTACTTCGGTGGCTCGACCGGCGGGAAGAATGCGCCCGGAGGACCGGCGTACTGGATAGGACTGCCGAACCCGGCGGCCGAGAGCGTCTGCACGCCGAAGAAATGATCGTCCAGCACGACGTCTTTCACGACGAATTCCACCTTGTCGCCCGGCGCGTCCAGGCTGAGCTGCCATCTCGGCGAGGTCGTCTCGCGCCACCAGATGCGATAGGTCGCGGCGCCTGCGGTCGCTGTCCACTTCACCGTCGTGTCGTCGGACAAGGCGCCGTTGACCGTTACCTCCATTGGCGGCGGCGGCGCACTTGCCAGGCTCGCCAGCGCCATCGCATTCAGCCGCGTCACGCGCGCGAGATAAGCGAAGTCCACGAACTCGATTGTGTCGCCATAGAAGACGCCATTCTCGGTGCGAACATTTTGGTGCTGGTGGTTCCAGTTCTCGGCTCCCTCCGTGACACGAATGGCCGGGTAGCCGGCGTCCTGGAACGGCGTCTGGTCGCCGCCGCGGCCATAGCGGTCGCGTCGATAGATCATGCGCACACGGAAGTCCGGCATGTGATCCTCGGCGAGCTGCGCCATGTAGCGCGCGAGGCTTCGCGAGGGGCTGTCCACTTCGCCGCCATTCACCTTGCGCGCGTTGGCCATCGCACTTGTCTCGGTCGCGCGCACGCCCTCGGAAAAGACCCGAACAGTCTTGTCGTCGATCTTGCCGTTGAGCCCGCGCGAATTGCCGACGATATCGTTATTCAGCACCGCCTCGACCTGCCAGCCCTGCTTCTTCGCATAGGCCGCAAGGATTGTTCCCCCTGAGAGCCCCTGCTCTTCCCCGCTCAGCGCCGCATAGACTATCGTGGCCGCGAATTTCTGCTTCGACAGGATCCGCGCAGACTCGATCACCGCCGCCACACCGGAGGCGTCGTCATTGGCGCCTGGCGCATCATCCGTGATGTTCTCATTGGTGGAATTGCGGCTGTCGAGGTGACCCTGGATGATGATCACGCGGTTGGGCTCGGTCGTTCCTCGCTGGATCGCCACGACATCCACAACCAGCGTCGGCTGCGGGTAGCGGGCGCCAGTCACGGTGTCGGACGGCAGCGCGTGTTCCAGACAGCCGCCGCAAGCCTCGCCGATTGCCCGGAACTCGCTCTCGACCCATTTGCGCGCCGCGCCGATCCCCCGCACGGGTGACGTCTGGTCGGATATGGTCGAGCGCGTCCCGAAGGACACCATCTTCTCAATATAGCCGCGCAGGCGCGCCTCGCTCACCTCGCCCGAGATCTTTGACAGCGCGCTTCTCACGGCAGGCGGCGGCGCCGGTCCGCCGGACCCGGATGTAGCGCAAGCTGCCGCCAGCAGGCCGGCCGCCACTGCGCCCGCGATCATCGCCTTCATATCCGTCTCCGTCCTGCTTGCGCCGGGATGCTAGGCTGATGCTAGAACGAGGCACAAGTCTTGTGCCGGGGAAGTCATCCACAATGCCCAGGAAGAGTATCGCCGCCGGCATCGCGACATCCCTCGCCGCTGTCCTCATCGCCGGAGCAATCGCCATGGCCAACGCCCAACCGCCCCATACCGGTTCCCTGGGGCTTGAGCCCGAAGCTTTCCTGCCACCTGCACCCGCGTGGAGCGGCGCGAGCGAAAAGCTGATCGTCGCGCCGACCGACACGTGGATCACGCCCTCCGAGACAACGGGCCTCACCGAAACGCCAAACTATGCTGACACGCTGGCCTTCCTCGACAAGATGGACCGGCAGTCGGCCCTCATGCGCATCGAGACGTTCGGCCATACGGCGCAGGGCCGGAAGTTGGTTGCAGTTGTCCTGTCAAAGGACGGCGCGAAATTCCACCCCTCCAAGCCCGTCTTCCTCGTCCAGGCCGGCATCCATTCCGGCGAGATCGACGGCAAGGACGCGATGCTGATGCTGATCCGCGACATGCTGTTCAAGGGGCGCGACGAGTTGATCGACAAGGTCAACATCGTCTTCATCCCCGCACTCAACGCAGATGGTCACGAGCGCTCCACGCCCTACAGTCGCCCCAACCAGCGCGGACCGAAAGAGATGGGCTGGCGCAACACCGCCCAGAACCTCAATCTCAACCGCGACTACATGAAGACCGAGGCGCCGGAGACGCAGGCGCTGCTCGGGCTGATCAACAAGTTCGATCCGGATTTCTACATCGATCTGCACGTCACCGACGGCATGGATTACCAGTACGACATCACCTACGGTTTCGATGGCTGGGATGGTCTCTATGCGTCCAGTCCGGCAATCGGCAAATGGCTGAACGATGTCTACCGTCCGCGCGCGGACGCCGCCCTGAAAGCGGCGGGGCACATCCCCGGCCCGCTGATCTTTGCGCGCGACGATGGCGATGCAACCAAAGGCCTTGATCTCTATGCTTTCGCGCCGCGCTTCAGCACAGCCTATGGCGACCTGCGGCGCATACCCAGCGTGCTGGTGGAGAACCACTCGCTGAAGCCGTATCGTCAACGTGTGCTGGGCACCTATGTGCTGCTGGAGGCGACGCTCAAGGCATTATCGAGCGAGGCCAGGTCCCTGAAGCAGGCCATAGCAACAGACCGCGCCCTTCGCCCGGAGCGTCTCGACTCCAACTGGAAGACAAGGGAAGAGCCGGTCGCCAGGCTGGATTTCCTGACCATCGCTTCGGAGGAAGTGGATTCTCCTGCGACTGGCGGAAAGATCACCCGTTTCCTCGGTAAGCCGGGGCCGACCGTCAATATTCCAATCTTCGGCTCTGAGCCGGGCTTGCAGCTCAGCGTGCCAAAGGCCTACTGGGTGCCGGCGACCAAGGCAGATGTTATCGCGCGACTAAAACTGCACGGCGTGCAAATGGAGGTGTTGAAGACGCCGCGCACCGTCGACGTCGACATGATCCGCCTCAACGGCTTCAAATCCTCTGGGCCCTTTGAAGGTCGGATGAACTACGCGCCCACCGGCATGAGGCATGAGCAACACCGGGAGACCTTCCCCGCTGGGTCGGTTCGCATCTCGACCGACCAACCGCTCGGAGCCCTCGCAGCGTCGCTTCTCGAACCCGAGGCCGAAGACTCATTTTTTACGTGGGGATTCTTCGCGGAGATCCTGTCCCGCGTCGAATACATGGAACCCTACGCCATCGCGCCGATGGCCGAGCAAATGCTCTCAAGCGACCCTGCGCTGAAAGCCGAGTTTGAACAGCGCCTCAAGGACGATGCCGGATTTGCAGCGTCGCCCCTCCGCCGCCTGCAGTTCTTTTATGAGCGCAGCCCGTTCTACGACGACCGCTATCTGCTCTACCCCGTCGGCCGCGAACTCTAGATCGGCGTGGGCTCCGGTGCGGAGATACGATTATAGCCGTGCGGCGCCGTGGGCGACGCCCACAACACTGAACCACCGTGATCAGCCAACAGGCGCTCGATCGCGGCGCGCTCGCTCTCGCCAAGCGTAAGATCGGACTGATCGACAAGAATGATGCTCGCGCCTGACAGGCGTGCCCGCATCAACCCGAACACCAGTCTAAGGCCACCCGTGATCCGACGGTCGCCGACACTAACGACATGATCCAACCCACCAGGCAGGTCATCGACGATATCGGTCAAGCCATAGGCGGCGACGAGCGCCTCAAGACCCTCGGCGCGCTGTTCGGAGACGCCGTAGACGAGGTTCGCGCGCAGGCTGGCCTCGAACAGATGAAAGTCCGCAGAGACAAGCGCGACATGCCGGCGGACATCGCGGCGATGAATCCTGCGCAGGCTCGTGCCATCCAGCTTGATCCTTCCTCGTGTGGGTTGGAGCACGCCCGCCGCAAGCCTCAGGATTGCCAGACTTTCATTAGGTGGCCCATCGCCCAGCCACAGACGGTCGCCGGGCGACAGGTCCAACGTCACGTCCCGCACCTCATCGCCATAGGCGACGTTCGCCAGACTGAGATGTCCGGTGGCCTCGCGCAGCCGCACGGAATTGCTGGTCGACCCCTTCCGGCGTCCGAGCGGCCGCAACGCCAGAAAACGCGCCTGCTTTTCGATCGAAATCCGGGCATTGGTCCAGTATTCGAACGCGCGGGTCAGGTCCTGCATCTTGGGGTTCATCAGGCCCGCGAGCAGCATCGCCGCAACAACCGCCCCCGGCGTCGCCAGCGCCATTCCCGCGAGCAACGCCCCGATCAGTAACGCCCCGAGGCTCGCCGCTGCCGCCCCCGCTTCACCAATTGAACGGAGCACGCCGATCAGACTTGCGCGGGCAACGGATGCGCGCGCAAGACCATCGCTCTTGCGCGCCAGCAGGCGGCGCTCGCGCGTGGCGTCACCCGCCGTTTCGATCAGGGGCAGTTGCAGCAGGCGTTCCTGTGTATGCTTCAGCATACGCGTGCGGCGACGACGGACCTTCCGCGTCGACTGATCCAGCCCTGGTCCCAGCGCCAACGCAGCGAGCGCCGTCAGCGCCATCGCCGCCGCAATCGTTAGCCCAATGAACGGCGCCACGACCAGCAAGGCGATGAGCGTCACGGCGATGCTCGTCACGGCGACAACGCCACGCGAAATACCCCTGCTGATCCACAACCGCAGGGGGCTTAGGTCGCCGGTAAACCGCAGCAGAACGGCGCTTCGTGAGGTTTGCGCCATCCCCGCCTCGCCCAGCCGGATGGCGTGACGGAAGACCTGCACGCGCACGGCGTGGACATAGCTCTGAGCAAGCCTCTCGGATTCCAGGAACTCGCGCCAGCGCAACACTGCGCCCAGGGCAAGTGCGCCGAGTGCGATGCCTGCGGTGCGGAGTCCTGCAGAAGTGCCAGCCTGGGCGCCGACCAACTCGTCAAACGCTTCGCGGACGCTCAGAGCGATCACCACGGACAGCACGGATTGTGAGAGACCCAGCGCTACCAGAAGCAGCATCCGCCGCTTGCGGCGCCCGCGCAGCAGCACCGGCAGCCGCCAGGCTTTGGCGGCCTCTCCGGTGGGGGTCAGAAAGAACCGGCGCCAGTTGCCGTCCGCCATATCGCGTCCCCGCGCCTTTGCCCGCCCGCGTCTGGAACGGGCAAAGCGCAACTGGGGTTCTACACTAGAACGCAATCTGCAGGCGACCCATCACAGCTGACGGGTTGTCCGTAACCCCAAGGCGGCTCGGCTCGGCCTTGGCGTCCACATAGTTGGCGGAGACGCGCACGTTCCGGTTCACGTACCAGTTGACGCCGATCGTCATGTTCTTCTCTTCGCCGCCTGCCACAGCGCCATCCGTAAGATCCAGCGTGCTGTAGCGCGCGGCGATCTCCCATGCTCCGAACCAGTTGTCCTTGTCCGGAGTGACTTCGCCGAAGGTGCCGGGGCCGACGCTGTAGCGCTGGCGCTCCCCGGTGATTACCCAGGCCGCCTCGACGGCACGGGCCGTGAACTTCGGATCGAGCAAGGCGGGCGCATCGTTGTCGCGCGTAACCTGCTGAGCCTTGATCATGAAGGGGCCATTCATGTAGCCGGCTTCAACGTTGAGGTTGGTGTAGCTATCCACGCCAGCGAGGGTTCCCGTGTCGAGGATCGCCTGACGCGTCAGGGCAAATTCCGAGTTCGTGCGAACTCGTGAGCTCGCGCCGCCATCAAGTTCACGGCGCTCGATCGCGGCGGCGAAGTGCAGCGCCTCGCGCTTCTTTTCGATTGGGGCAAACACACCGCGAACGACGAAGCTTTTGCCATCGTCTCGGTTGGTGAGAGTTTCGTCCTCGATCGGGTTCGTGAAGTAACCGCCAATGATCGACCAGTTCTTGCCCTCGTAGGCGGCAGTGGCGCCTAGCAGGAAGTTGGGTGAGAGCTCGGAAGGAAGCGCCCGTTCAATGAATTTGGTGTTGTTGGAGCTCATCATGTTCTCGCCGTTGAACGGCGCGATGAAGTTGCCAACGCGGAACTCTGTATCCTTGATGCCGCGATAGGCGACCCAGGCATTGTAGATGCCGGGGCTCAAGCCGCCGACATCACCATCAATCTTGAAGCGCCAGTCCTTGCCGACATCCAGTGTAGCGTCGATACGCAGGCGGCGGATGTCCGTCTCGTCGGAATACGCGATGCCGTCGCTTTCGATCGAGACCGTGTCTACATGGATGCGGCCCCCAACATTCAACTTCATGGCGCCGGATTCAAACGTAAACCCGTCAGCGCCCAGATCCACGTCAGTATCCTGGGCCGCCGCTGCGCCACAAAAGCCGACTGCCACGCCCGCCGAAGCGATCAGGGCCTTCTTCCACGTTCCCACCATCGTCCTACTCCACTAGTTGATAAGCCAGTCCACAACGATCTGGCCAAGACCGTGCGTCTGCATGTTGTCGTTGAAGTCATGCCCCGCTCCCGGGAGCAGCTTGAGTCGCAAATTAGAAGGTAGTCCCCTCGCCTCGGCCGCCGCTTTCATAGCTTCATACCACCGATGCGCGCGCTCCAAACGGGTCTTCCCCTGCAGGGATTCCACGAGCGCGTCGCGGTTGAGTGACTTGTCACGTCGCGTATCTTCCGCCCCGACCGTTAACAGGGCCGGAATGGACAACAGCCGGTCAATGTCGACTGCCCTGCCCTCCAGCATCGGGGCGTCGCCGAGCCCATACGGAAACGTCTGATCGATGTCCGGCATTGTAAACCAGCCCGGCGCCGCGAGAGCGAGGCGCGCCACTGGAAGGGATCCGACCATCGTGTAACGCATGGCGAACTGGGCGCCACCGGAATAGCCGAACAGACGCAAGGGTGCTGCCGCCGATCCGAGTGCGCGCTGAAGGTGATCAACTGTCAGGTCGAGCGCGGTAATGGGACAATCGCCCTGGGGGCCCCGTTCCAGGCGTTGGTAACGCGGTATGCGCGCCTTGCTGAACATCGGCGCCATGACAATAAAGCCATGCTTATCGGCCAAGGCCGAGAAGCGGACAGCATGCTGCAGGGCCATCCGCTCGATGCCGTGAACAGTAACGACAAGGGGCGAAGCCGTGGTCGCCGAGCGGGGCACATAAGCGAAATAGTCGAGCTCCGCGCCTTCCGACTGGTGCGCGCGGAGGCCGCTTACGGGCACGGGCTGTGCCGGCTCACGCAAGGAAATGATCTCAGCGCTGCGCAGCATGCTTCTTACCCGACTGGCCGTTCGTCGGCGTGAAGAGATGTGTCGCAACTTCCTGTGCGGTGGTCTCGCCAGCATAGATGACCGGAGCATTGCAGAAGGACGTGAACTCGCGCGTGGCCAGTGGCGACGCGGTCATCAGACCACCAACCGCGGAAACGTCGAGCCCCCAGCTGGCTAGCAGTTGCACGCCAGCAGCGGCGCCGAGTGGATCGGACGCAGCAAACAGGATCGAGCCGGCGCGAGCGCGCAGGTTTGACGCCTGTAGCAACTGGCTCGTCTCGCGCTGCAGGATGCCATCCGCCAGTTCGGCGACGATCACGTCTGCTTGCGGAGAGACCGCTGCGCAGAGACGGCCGATTGCGGCGTCGAGAGCGCGAATGTCCATGCCGGCCGTCGATGCGAGCCCGACATTGCCGAAGTCCATCGCCTCCAGGGCGCCGGAGTCCTGATACTTCCACAGGTCGCCGCCTGACCCGGTCCCTGTCAGTTTCAGGGCAGATGCGCGCAGACCGCATTCGCGCAAGGTGCGGATAACATTGGCGCACAGCGTGGTCTTGCCGGCATTCATGCTGGTGCCGACAACCAGGATCATGTGCGGCTGTGTCGGAGCGTGCGCCGGAGTTGCGACGCCGGGCCAGCCCCAACGCGAGAGGTTCAGCGCCACGCCATTTGCGTCGTGGAGAATTCCCAGCAGCTGAATTTCGGTAGCGGCCTTCATGCTCGAGTGCCGAGTCACGACCATGGAAGCAATGCCTCCCGCAGCAACGAGGTGACAGTTGTCCAGGGTCGGCGGGATGTGCGCTTCGAATTGGTCGGACGCGTAGCGGTTTCCGAACGCCAGGATCAGCTCATCCCCGACGGCGAGCGCGGCGCGGCGTCCGGTGACAAGCTCGATATGACGATGCTGACCGAGACGCGTGACCCGGGCGATGCACAGGTCGCCCGCCTGTGGTTTGGCTTTAGGGTCGAGGCTGGCCGCCAGACTGAGATCGGCAATACGCGTCGCGAACGCACGGTGCGCACCGCGAACCTGCGCCGAGAGGCCCGATATCAGCTGCATGTCCCGACTCCCACTATACTTGAACGCGCGACCGACAACTTCCCGTTTTCGTAGGCGGGTAGCGGTGCATGCCGGTACAACGAAGATTGTTGCCAGGATATTCTCGGCGCCCTGCCGAAAGATTTAGTAATGATCGCGACTTCTGAAGTGTTGACGCAATGATCTTGTTCGCCCGCTAACGACTTCCTTCGACCTGCCGTAGCGGCCACAGGGGTCGAATTCGGCGAAGCGGTGAATGCAGCTCAGGAGATACCCGACGCGAGTTGAATCTGGAGAATTTGGAGGAAATTCGTAGCATCGCGAGAATAACCACAGGCGGTCGGGCGTTTTCGGAGTGGAGCAAGAGGGAGCTCCGTGGGGAACGATCATGGATACGCGCCAGAACGACGCCATAGCCGGACAGCCCACGATACGTGAGGAGAATTCCGCTATGCGTTATTTCGAACTGATGGAATCCGGCCTGCCGTCTGAGAGTTTTGTGGTTCAGCCGCCAGTTGCGGCGCTGCCCAACACCATCATTCCGCGTCGCAGGGTCCGCTTCCGCGCAGACTCGCCGTGGAAGAGCAACCGCAAGGCTGGAGAGAAACTCACCTGGCGCGGCCGCAGCTTCGTGGAGGCATTTGCCGAAGTTAATCGCCGGGAGATCGCGCAGGCCACACTCATGGACCTACCCGCCGGCGGTGGCCATGTCGCAGTCGAAGGCTGGCGCCCAGGCCCCACCAGTGTCGAGCGCTATCACTTCATCTGCCAGACGTCAGATGGCGCCTATATCCGCATCGGCGAGGAGCGCATCACACCGAAGGCTGGCGAACTCTGGCGCATCGACGACCGCTTCCATCCGGCCATTGTGCGCGGCGGACTCGCTGGCAGCGTGCATCTCGTGCTCGAGTTGGCGAAATTGGATGAACTGACAGCCCTCGCCCAAGATGAATTCTTCGACACCAACAGAATAAACGCGGATCAGCAGCGTAGTCGGTCCGTGGGGTGACAATAGGGATCGGGAATTCTTTGATGAAACAGCTGACCTTAAGTGTAGCTCTTGGTGCAATCGCCTGGGCGTGCGCCCCGCTCGGCGCATGGGCGCAGACGACGCCGGCTCCGACCCCGATTTCGTTCTCGGACGATCTCGATGCGAATGGCGTGAAGCTCCGCGGCGATGGTTCGGTCGATGATGATCAGCCGAGCGCCGACGGTTCGATGTCCGATGATGATATTGGCGCAGACGGCCTCAAGCGCCGTGGCGACGGTTCGATCGACGATGATCAGGGAGCCGGCGACGCAGGCGACGACGACATCGGCGATGATGGTCTCAAGCGTCGTGGCGATGGCTCGATCGACGATGACCAGACAGGTCAAGACGACCATGGCGGGGATCGCGCCCGTGGGCGTGATCGTGATCGCGAAGACCGTGGCGACGACCATCGCGGCAGCGACCACGAACGGGGACGCGACAGGGACCGCGATCGCGATGACCGCAGTGAGCGTGGTGGCAGAAACAGAGGCCATGGTTAACACCTTGGCAATTCGAGTGTCGGCCTGACGGCAGACAGGGGGCGGATGTCGCTGGTTACCCCCACCACCAGCGCTTCTGCCCCCTTCGATTCCTGGCGACAGGCCTCCATGGTATGCGCTTTGCTAGGCGCTGGGTCTAAGGGGAGATCGTATCTATGAAGTATCGCAATACCTGCTCTCTGGCCGTTCTGGCCGGGGCCGCCGCCGTTGCAACCACGGGATCGGCCTCTGCCCAGACCGTCCAGGTTGGAGTTGGCGCGGAGTATTCGACCGGCTCCTACGGCGGCACGGGCGACACGACGATCTACGAGGTACCGGTCACCTTCCGCGTACGCGCGGGCGACTGGTCGTTCCGCGTCCGCGTTCCGTTCGCCTCGGTTGAAGGCCCCGGCGGCGTCGTCCCCGGCGCAACTGACGACAATGGCGGAGATCGCAGCGGCAATAGCGGCAGCGGCAGCAGTGGCGGTAGCGGCGGCAGCAGTGGTGGCAGCGGCGGTGGCGGGAATGACGACCCGATCGACCCAACGCTCGGCGAAGTGATCGGCGGCGTCAGCTCTTCCGGTCTCGCCGATATCTCTCTTTCCGCCTCCTACTCGCACGATCTCGGCGGCGACAATTACCTGGACCTGACAGGACGCGTCACGCTGCCGACGGGCGACGAGGCAAAGGATCTTGGCACCGGCGAAACCGACTACACCCTGCTCGCGGAAGTCGGCCACGACTTTGACGGCGCCGGAATTTATGCCTTTGGTGGCTACAAGCTTCGTGGCGGGGCGAGCCGGGCGGACGGCGCTCAGTTCGGCGCTGGCGGCTACTTTCGTCCGATGGATGGCGTTGTCGCCGGCATCGACGCAGGCTGGTCTGAATCATCAATCAACGGTTTGGACCAGTCGGCCGACCTCACCGCCTACGGCAGTTTCTCGCTATCGAAGGACTGGCGCTTTTCAGTTTATGCGCTGACGGGCCTCACTGACAACGCGCCCGATTTCGGCACAGGCTTTACGCTCACTTGGC
>CALRWU020000032.1:0-13220 GCA_943371945.1 Azorhizobium sp. AG788 | reverse complement strand
TGCTTGGGCTTGTCCCAAGCATCCTGGTTGAGAGCGCAGAGGGAATACGGCGTTGTTCCCCGCGTGGAGGCAACCGGGATTCTCGGGATGCGCGCAGAGCGCTTACCCGAGAATGACGGTTCAAATGTGTGTGCTTCTTTCTGGGTTGGGTCGTTCGGCATCGGGAGCTGATCTTCGTGCGTCTCATCCGTGTGCCAATCACGGTTGCGGCGGTTGAAGATCGTCCGACACGTCGAGACGACGTTGGACACGAGCCAGCAGAACGCGCGCAGCATGGCCTCCAGCAAAGGCTGGCGGCTTGATGGGGTAACCACTCCGTATGCGTGCGTTCGTGTTCGAGTCATGCGGACGAATATACGGCCGCCGGATTGGGGGTAGGACGGAGCTGCGCAGGTTTTTATCTTTGCAGTTCTGCTGTCCTACAGTTTTTTGCGGCAAGCATTTGAAACTGCGGTGGAAGTTTTTTGGCTATCCGCCGATTCCGCACGCTCTCTTTCAGGCGTAGCTGCCGTTTTCGTGCGGGATTCCCTCGGCGGCGCAGAGCGCGCGGAATTCGTCGACGGCCTGTTCGCGTCCGGCATAGAGCTTCTTCATCAGCGCGAAGGCGAGCTTGCCCATCGCTTCGGGCGGGACGCGGCACCAGAATTCGTAATCGCTGTCGCCCCAGACCTGCTGCACGAGCGGGCCCATGTCCTGCGCGTCAAGCATCAGCGTACCGTCGGCTTCGAGGTTGATCATGATGGAGCGGAAGTTCTCGCCTTCCTGACGGAAGATTTCTTCGGAGATGGGTTCCATCATCGCATTCTCATCAAAGCTGGCCGTCACGCTCTCGCAACCCACGGATCATCTGAAACACTCCGGTCAGGACCAAGATCAGCCCTGCAGGAAATGTGAGCATCAAGCCGAAGCCTATGAGACCCGGGATGAGCATCGAGAACACGACGCAAGCAAAGCCGGCAATAAGCATGACCAGCCCGACGTTGATCCGGGTCGACGGCTTCAGGCGATCTGGCCTCGCCTCGCTCACGGCTTCCGAGATCCGAAGATATCCATCGGGTCCGGCATCTTCGCGAATGCGTCCTTGGCCTGCGCCTTGAACTTCTCGAACTGCATGACGTTTTCGATGCGGTGGTCGAGGAAGCTGTCGATGGCGGCTTCGTCGTCCGTGCCCAGCCATGCGGCCAGCGTTGAGCCCAGCACGGCGGAGAGCGTCATCCGCTTGGTGTACCAGTTGTAGTCCGTCGATTTGTCGCCCAGCGCCGCCCAGATGGCATCGGCGGCGGCCCACAGACCCTTGGGGCCGGTGAGAAGGTTGGCTGGCGTCACGGCGGCGCGTTTGACGGCCGCCTTGTGAGCGCCGAGGGCGGCGAGCCAGGCCTTGACCCCTGCCCTGACCTTTTCGCGGACTTTCAGGGCGGCGATTTCAGGCTGGCTCAAGGCTGCGCCGGCGGCGAGGGCGGCGCGTTTGCCGAAGGCGTCCAGAACGTCGGACACGCCGTGGGGCGCGGCCAGCAGGGCCTGACCCTGGGTGAGACCGGCTTTTTCGGCGGCCCGGTCCAGCGTGGCGCTGGTCCAGCCGGAATCGGGGGCAAGTTCCAGCATGGCGTCCAGCAGGGCGAGCAGGAAGCGGTCGCTGGGGGCGTCTGAACTGGCGGTCGATTGGGCGTCCATGGGGCGTTTTCCGGGGCTTTTGGGCAGTAGGCACGGCCAGATTCATATGGTATCGGAGCGCCGCCTGCCCGTCACGGATCCCGTGTAGGTAAGCATTAAATCACCCGTCGTACGGGCCACTCGCATCCCCAAAAGGAGCGGATCTGGCCTTTTCGGCGTTTTTTGCGTTCAGAGACCCTGTCCCGGGGCCGGCCGGGAAACCGATGGAGAGTTTCAGATAGTTCAGATCGTGGTCCGCGATAACAACGTCGATCAGGCGTTGAAAGCGCTCAAGAAGAAGATGCAACGTGAAGGCGTCTTCCGGGAAATGAAATCCCGCACCGCCTTCGAGAAACCCTCGGAAGCCAAGGCTCGCCGCAAGGCCGAAGCCGTCCGCCGCGCCCGGAAACTGGCCCGCAAACGCGCCCAGCGCGAAGGCCTCCTGCCCAAGGTATAGACGCCCGACATCCGGCAAAGATGATCGCAAGCCCGAGCCGCACCATGCGTCTCGGGCTTTTTGCGTTTGGCGTTGGCGGCCCCCAGAAGCTGTATTGCGCGGTTGATGCTCAGCACCCGCGCAGGCAGTTTGTACGCATGGGTGTCGTGGGCTGGATCCTGATCGCGAAGGGCGTGTTGTTCCTGTTCGGAGCGCGCTTTGTCATTCGCGAACTGACGGCCGTGCACCCCGTCACATTCGGACACGCGGCGCGCAACGGCGTCGGGCGGCTGGCGCTGCGCCTGCGGCTGGTCGGGTTCGCGATGGCCGCGCTGGGTGGAGCGCTGGTGTGGTTTCAGATTTGACGTGCTTGTGGGTGGCGGAGGAATGACCCCCACCTGACCTCCCCCTTTCAGGGGGAGGAACCCTACCTCACGAACCTACCTCGCACTGACGGACGGCGCCGCAACGCTTGTCCCTCCCCCTGGAAGGGGGAGGTCAGGTGGGGGTCTGCTGTCTCGCTTCGGCCGCGAAAAGAAAAGATCCCCGGGCGAGGCCCGAGGATCAAGAAGAGTGATGAGAAAGAACGGTCGCAAGACTAGCCGACGGCGGTGAACCAAACAGCGCCGCCGAATGCGCCGACTGTGAGCAGCACGGCGCAGGCGATGGCTGCGAGGCTGAACCAGGCTTCAGCGCTTGTGACCGTCAGCGCCACGTCGGCGCCTTGGCCCGGAAGAACAGCTGACCAGGAGATATCGCGTTCCATCAGCCCACCTCGTCCAGATCTTCGCCGTCACGCACTTTGAGGTCGTACTCGCGGACCTTGCGGTAGAGCGTCGAGCGGCCAATGCCGAGGCGACGCGCGACTTCCGACATGTGGCCGGAATAGTGATCGATGGCGAACTGGATCAGATCGCGCTCGATGGCTTCCAGCGTGCGCAGCTCGCCGGTCGGATCGGTGATCGAGACGGGCTGGTCAGCGACATCGTTGGCAGGCAGCTGCGGGATGTGCGCCGACAGCGCGGTCGACGGAGCCATGCCGCTGATCTGCGGGAAGTCTTCCGGCTTGAGCGCGCCGCCATCCGACAACACAACGGCGCGGAACACGGCGTTCTCGAGCTGGCGGACGTTGCCCGGCCAGTCATAGTTCATCAGCATCGACAGCGCCTCGGGCGAGGCGCCCGGCACGGACTTGCCCTCTTCGGCATTGAAGCGGCCGATGAAGTGCTCGACCATGGCAGGCAGGTCTTCGCGGCGTTCCTTCAGCGAGGGGATCTCGATGGGGAAGACGTTGAGGCGATAGTAGAGGTCTTCGCGGAAGCGGCCTTCCTTCACCTGCGTGGCGAGGTCGCGGTTGGTGGCCGAGATGATGCGGACATCGATCTTGGTGGGACGGCGCGAGCCGACGGCATCGACTTCGCCTTCCTGCAGGACGCGCAGCAGCTTCACCTGCATGTCGAGCGGAAGTTCGCCGACTTCGTCGAGGAACAGTGTGCCGCCGTCAGCTTCGACGAACTTGCCGAGCTTCTTGTCTGTGGCGCCGGTGAACGAGCCCTTCTCGTGGCCGAACAGGATCGACTCGACCAGGTTCTCCGGAATGGCGCCACAGTTGACCGAGATGAACGGCTTGCCGGCGCGCTCGGAGGCGCCCTGGATGCAGCGCGCGATGACTTCCTTGCCGACGCCCGACTCGCCGAGGATGAGGATCGGGATCGAGGACGAGGCGGCACGCTGGCCGAGACGCACGACGCCGCGCATGGCGGGGGCGCTGGCGATCATGTCCTCGAAGCCCATGCGGCCTTCGGTTTTCTTGACCAGGCGTTTCACTTCGCCGCGCAGGTCCGACAGCTTCAGAGCATTGCGGATCGAGATGGCGATGCGTTCCGGGCTGGCCGGCTTGACGAAGAAGTCGACAGCGCCGGCGCGCATGGCCTGCACCACCGTGTCGATGCCGCCCGTGGCGGTAACCACGATCACCGGCAGATCGGGGCGGCGCTCGATGAGGCGCTGCAGCGTGTCCTGGCCGGAGAGGCCCGGCATCACCAGATCGAGGAGCACGACATCGACGCCGTGACGCGCATCCGAGGCCTCCTCCAGCGCGCGATCGCCGTTCTCGACGACACGGGCGCGGAAGCCCTGTTTTTCGGCCGCAGCCTGCATCAGACGACGCTGGGTAGGATCATCATCAACGATCAGAACGGTCTTCGCCATATGCCACACCATCCGTAGACGGAAGGTTCTTGAGACGGCCTTCCTGTTACGACCCAAACTGGCACGCGGGGTTGAAAACCTGTTTAAATGGGTCGACGCAATTTCACCGACCTCCCGGTTTTCAGCGGTTTCTGGCCCAATTCGGAGCGAAAATCGCGCATTTGGAGCGCCATCAGCCTGTTGTCAGTAAACGCGCCCGGCGGCGCCGCACCTGCTTGGATCTGCATGAGTCCGTGGGGGACTCAGGGAGATTTGACCGTGAAGGTGCGGCGAGTCATCGGCGCCGGGATCATGTTCGCGGGGGCGGCAATGATCGTGGCTACCATCGCGTGGATCGCCATCATCGTCGCGGGCGAGATGCGCGCGCGCGCCACCCTGTTCGAGTTTCTCGCCGCGGCCTGGACGGCGGGCGCCTGGCCATTACTGGCGGGTCTTGCGGTGATGATCCTGGGCCGCGTCGTCTATGGCCACTGGCGAACGGCGGCGCCCGTGGTGAATATCACCGGCGAGATCGCGCGGACCGTCGGTCTGGTGTCGGCCATCCTGCTGGGAGGAATGTTGATCTTCCTGCTCGCAACGGGCTTCAGCCACGAGGACACGCCGGCGGCGGCAGCGCTGGCGATCGGCGTGGTGTTTGGCGTGTGGGTCGCCCAGTTCGGCGGCACCCTGCGCGGACGCGGCTATCTCGACTAGGCGCCCTTCTCCGGACCGCCAACAGCCACAGGACGCGCCGGCCATCCGCCCATCGACAACACGCGGTCATACATCACCAGCGCGCCCGCAAGACCGACATTGATGCAGAAGCGCGTCGGGATCTTCACGATGAACGCGCACTTCGCCTGCAGCTCGGGCGACAGATCGCGCGCCTCCCCGCCCATCACATAGGCTGCGCGCAACGGATGGCGGAAGGCCGGCAGGTCGATCGCATCATCCGTGAGTTCGATGCCGACCAGCGTGCAGCCGCGTGGCAGCTGCATCTCTTCGATCGAATTCCACAGATACCAGGGCACATGCAAATCCGACTTCGACGTGTCGGCATTGTGCATCACGCGGATCTTGGGCGCGGCTGACACGGTGAAGGTGAAGGCGGCGCCAAAGGCGTGCGAGGTGCGCTGGAGCGCACCAAGGTTCATCGGCTTGGAGAGCGACTCCACCCCGATCCCGAAATATCCGCGTAGCTGTTTCATGGCGCGACGGTGAAGGACGCCCGCGCGTCCATGTCAATCCGCCTGGCTATTTCTTCAGCCCCTTCAGGAAATCCAGCATGAAGGCGTTCACCTCGTCCGGCTTTTCCTGCTGGATCCAGTGGCCGGCGCCGGGAACGAGTTTGACGGCGCGGAGGTCGTCGGCGACGCGGGACATCTGCGCGCGCAGGGCGTCTTCCTTGGCGCCACGGATGACAATGTCATCGACGCCCGCGATGAAGGCGACGGGGACCTTGATGCGGGCGCCTGCGAGCTGGGGCGTGATTTCCCAGTTGCGGCCGATATTGCGGTAGTAGTTCACGCCGCCACGGAAACCAGCCTCGCGGAATTCGCCCACGATGTAATCGAGATCCTGTTCGGTGAACCAGGGGGAGAGCGCCTTCGGCGTGCCGAGGCGCCCGATCCATCCCCCCGCCGAACGCTTGGGATCGGTGATGGTTGGGGGATCGCGCGGAGCATCGACGGAAGCATAGAGGCGCGAGAGAAGCCCACGCGGATCGGCGTCGTATTCCGCCTCGGCGACGCCCGGCTCCTGATGATAAAGTATGTAGTAGAAATTGTCCCCGAAGCTGGCCTTCATGGCCTCCATGGGATGCGTCGCCCCGCGTCCGCCATTTGGCACACTCATCGCCAGCATCGCGGAGAAGCGGTCGGGATGCAGCAGCACGGTATTCCATGTCGTGACCGCGCCCCAGTCGTGGCCGATCAGGATGGCCTGCTTCTCGCCCATCGCATCGACAAGGCCGACAATATCGTTGCTGAGACGGACGATGTCGTAGTCTTCGACAGCTGGCGGTTTGTCCGACTTGCCGAAGCCGCGCATGTCGGGCGCGATGACATGGTAGCCAGCGGCGACGAGGGCGGGGATCTGGTGACGCCAGGAATACCAGCTTTCCGGCCAGCCATGCACGAGGATGACAAGCGGGCCCTGCCCTGCTTCGGCGACGCGCAACTTGATGCCGTTTGTTTCCACCATGCGGAAATGCACGCCAGCGACGGGGCTGGGCGTCGTCTCCGGCGCCGTGGTGCAGGCGGCGAGCGCCAGACCCACGCTGGCTATGGCGCCAACCAACAGGCGGCGGGTCATGGATTGAAACACGGACAGTACTCCCTCGGCTGCAGCCTCTGACGGGCGGATGTCAGAAGGGTCTCAGAGCGCGCGAGGCTGCGCAAGACGTAACACCGCGATGTGCAGTCAGCGAACGCCGGGCTCGCCCGCCGGTACGGGCTTGGGTTCGACCGGCTTGCTGCAGCGCGCGAACAGGTCCGTGTCGATCGCGGCGAGCGCTTCCTGCAGCGCGATGTTCAGCGAATCGCGCGCCTCACCGTCGCCGCTGCCCCAGTTCACATCCGTATGGTCGCCGCGGAAAGTCGCATCGCCAATGGTTTCACCTGCCCGCCCATAGCGAACACGCAACACAACCGTCGAATTCTTCGATGTTGCGAGCCCTTCCATGTACGCCTTGACCAGCGTCACGTTGAGAACGACTCCATCGCCAACGTCTGCGGCGCCGACAAATTCCAGGCGCTTGTCGCGCGCGAGCGTCTCGACGCCCGAACGAACCCAGCCCACCGTATCGTCGCGGCGGACATAGCGGCCCCCAAAGCGGCCCATGGACTGCGTGTCCGCGCGAGCATCGACAACCTCGCCGATGCTGACCCGGCATGTGGGCAAAGCCTTGCTGCTAAGCGGCGAGGCCCACGCAGGCCTGCCGCTCGGCGTGAAGCTGGAGCTGAGCATCACCGGCTCGTCGCTGGCGCAAGCCGATGCGGCGAGCGTCGCCAGAACGACCAGCGACGACGCGAGACCCCGCATCAACGGGTTCCGTTCTTTGCTTTCTCGGGCGGGTTCACAAGCGGCGCAAGTGAGACATCGGTGACATAGAACTCGTAGCCTGACTCCTGCAGCACATGCGTGCCCACATCGTCCTTGGCCATGATGTAGCCGCCATAGAGCTCGCCCTTGTAGGGCTTGAGCGTCGTGGTCTTTGGATCGAGCGGTTCGCCGGGCTCTGCGATAATGTCGGCAACCAGCATCTCGGTGAGCTTGGCAGAGCCGAGTTTCAGCGCATCCCGCATCGGCGCGCCGTTGTTGGCCGACCACAGCGCGATATTGGCGTCGCGGTTGTTGGTGGCACCCGGAACGGCGGTCGTGAACTTGAAGACGTTGCGATACAGCTCGTTAGCCGACGCGATCTGCGAGGCCTTCGGGTCGAACTTCTCCGGCAGCAGCGCCTGCAGCTCAGTCGTGTTCGGCAAAAGACGCGAGACCATCGAGATGGTGAGCTCATCCGCATTGAAGTTGAGGCTGTACGAGGCCGATGTGAAAAGCAGCGAGCTCGCTTTCGACTCCTCAAGCACCTTCTCGAGGTTCTGGGCCGACACTTCCTTGACAACGCGGTAGCCGCCCGGATGGACCCAGTTAACCTGCGTGATGCGCGCCTGGAGGTCGGCATTGAGCGTGTCGTCGAAGTTGAAATCGACGAGGACGTTGCGCAGCGGCTCCAAAGATGATTGAGCGCGTGCCGCCAAGACTGCGTCGACGCTGACATTGACCAGTGCGTCGAGAACTATGCCCTCAGCGCCCAAGAACGCTGCCCCTCGGTAAGCCCAGGCCTTGCTTGGAGTGGCAATGTCTAGCTCGCGCTGGCCAATGGAGATTACGACATCGGTGGCCGAAATTCTCTCTCGCGCAGCCAGCGGAATACTGCGATTCATCGGCCCTTGTGACGCACAGGCCGTGAGAAGCAAAGAAAATGAAATCAAGCAACCGGCAACCTTCACCGGAACGCTCTCCTCCTATTGAACCGAAGCGCCGGCTTGGGAAGGAAAAGCTTCAGTATCCTTGCCATACTCCTTCGGCAGGTAGGGACCTGCCGGAAGCCCCATCCCACTGCGATTAGCGGCAAGGAAGTTGGCCTGCTGCGCCAACGGAATATAGTTAGGCGCCGCCTTCTCAAGCGCCGCTGTCAGCGCCTGTGCGATGAGGTTGGCCCATGGGTTACCAGTGTTGTTGTTGGACTGCGGGCTATAAGTCATCGCCGCTGTCGTATCCCAAAGATCAGCGCCCGTTACGCAGCTTTTGAGTTTGTATTGAAACGCGACGTTGGTCGAAGTCGAAATCAGAACGTACTGCGACTCCCACTTATCAATCGTGATGTAGAGAACCGCATCGCATCCGAAAAGTCGACCTAACCTCTTGGGGTCAGCCGAGTGAACAAGCGCCGCGTCCGACAGGCCATCCTGCTCGAGCAGCGATTTGACCATATGTGCCGGAAATACATAGTAGCCTCGCTCGGCAAATGGTCTCGAAACAGTTGAATGAAAAACATCGGCCGCGTCGACCGAAACAGTATTATTCAGCGCCGGCACAACCAAAATGCTCTTTGGGCTGGCTTGACGAAAAGTCGTGTAGTCAGCGGATGGCGCAGGAGTCGCGCAGGCGCTCAGAGCAAGGGAAACCACGAGACCGGCAAGAACGTTTTTCATGTCCAACCCTTAGGAGTTTGGTGTGGCGCCATCGACCGCTTGGGTCGGCGCTTTCTTGCCAGCCAATCTAGCGGCTACCGAAGAGAGAAATGACTTCGACTCGGGAAACTTTGAGATCTCTTTCTCGAAGCTCGCCAACGCATCCGCGTTGTTGTCGTCCTCAGCGTAGAGATATCCGAGCTCGGCATACATTCCAGGAGCAACGCGGTTCGTCTTTTCGCCCTCGCGAATCGCCGCGACAAGAGCTGTGCGGTACTCCTCTCGTCTTTCAGGGGCTTTGGAATACGCATAGAGCGAAGGCTCGTAAGCGCCCCACTCGAAACGCGAAGGCGTTGCGCACCCGGTCAGTACAAACAGACCGCAGATACACGCCGTCTTGAATGCTAGTCGCATAAATTCCCCCTTGGCCTAGTGCCAGGCGCTATTGCACCGAAACAGCAACTGTTCCCTCACGTCCCACGTAGTAGTCTCGGTCCAAAAGCACCGATCCACCGAGAGTCACCAAGACGCGATGCGTTCCAGGCGTCACAGCAACTATACTTGTGGCATATTCAGCGGCGGAGCCGAGTGGCCGACCATCGATCGATACTGTGGAGGCCGGAGGAAGGGTGGCAAACGAAAAACCGGCCGCTGATCCACCCTGAACCACTGCGGATCTAGGATAAGCGCATGCCGTCAAAAGCAAAGCCGCGCCGAGGAACACCAACTTCATCGCCGTGTTCATTTGGCCTCCACGACTGTCAACGATTGCGGCTGTTGGCCCGAAAGCGATCCTGAGACGATCTTGGCAATAGCCCCCTCCGAGTATTCATCATCGCCAAAGAACGACACGATCTCAATTTCAGCAATGCGATTACCAGGTAGGGTAATGGGCAAACCAGACTGTCCGCTCTTAACTGTCTCTCCTAACGTCTCAACTGCAAGATGATCGCCCACCTTCAACCCTTGGCGTACGCCACCGCTAATGTAGGTAAGCCCGCCATCAACGCGAAGAATGTCGGTAGCCCAACGACGAGAAGCGAGTTTGCCAACAAGCTCGCTGGTCAAATTGGAAATTGCCGCAGAAATCGCAGCATCATTCAGCCGAGCATCATAGCCGGCTTGCGATCCAAAACCCGCAACCTCGCCAGATTCGGTAGAAGCCACGCCAGTCCCTGAGGCGCTGAAGATAACCAGCCCGGTCCTCGGATCGACCAAACGTGCTTCGACCGTCGCCTTGGCAATCTGCTTTTTGGTTGAGCTAAGAAAGCCGCTCTGGCCTTCGGTTGTCCTACCAAATTCCGTAACTGAACCGACGATCAATGCGTCGACGCCAACCAAATTGGCCGAAGGATCAATCTTGAGAATTTCGCTCTCTTTCGCGATCGCGTCGAGATTGTCCCGCTCAAACACAATGAAACGTCGGGAATCGGTGAGCCGTGACATCAGCATATCAGCCGCTTGATCGGCCAGCGGATCAGATTCACCATCTGAAAGCAGACTCTTGCCGTAGCGCGTGCTGTTGCTGAAACGCGCCACCGCTATCTTTCGTTTTAGAGTCGGAGCAACCGGCGCAGACAACACGGGTGAAACTGAAGCCACCGGCGTAGACACGCGCTCAGGCTCTTTCGCGACCGTCGCGCACCCAGCGAGACACACGAAAGAAATGTAAATCAATGCTGTGAAATTTTTCATTCTGCCCCCTCAGAGAATCAAGAAGTAGCCGTCACAACGGTGGTCGGTCAATGAGCTTTGGTCCTTGAGTGCGGATTGGACAACCTGAACGGCGGATACGCATCAGTATTCACTCCACAAATGCGGCCAATCTGACTTCCGGATGACAGCGCCGGATGGGTCCGCTAATCCAGCCGTCAGACACGACCGCCGGAGACACGAACATGCGCGCCATCCTTTCCAAGGCCCCGGGACTACCCGACACGCTGGTGCTGGAGGACGTGCCCTCGCCGGTGGCGAAAGCGGGCGAGATCGTGATCTCGGTGAAGGCGGTGGGGGTGAACTTTCCCGACTTCCTGATCATCCAGGACATGTACCAGTACAAACCGCAGCGGCCGTTCTCGCCGGGTGGTGAAATCTCGGGCGTGGTGAAGGCGGTGGGCGAAGGCGTCACGGCCTTCAAGGTCGGCGACAAGGTGTTCGGCTCGACCGGCGCAGGCGGCATGGCCGAAGAGATCGTCGTGCACGCCAGCCGCATGAACGCCCTGCCCGACTTCATGCCGTTCGAGGAAGCTGCCGCCCTACTGATGACCTATGGCACGTCACACTACGCGCTGAAGGATCGCGGCAAGATCCAGCCGGGCGAGAAGCTGCTGGTGTTGGGCGCGGCCGGCGGCGTCGGCCTTGCCGCGGTCGAGCTCGGCGTCGCGATGGGCGCCGAAGTGATCGCTGCAGCGTCGAGCCAGGAGAAGGTGGACTTTGCAATTTCGAAGGGTGCGTCAAAGGGCTTCGTCTATCCCCAGAACCCGCTCGACCGGAACCAGCAGAAGGAATTGTCCGAAACCATCAAGGAGATTTCGGGCGGCGGCGTCGATGTGGTCTATGACGGCGTCGGCGGCGACTATGCCGAGCCGGCCGTGCGCGCGCTGAACTGGGACGGACGGTTCCTGGTGATCGGCTTCCCCGCCGGCATTCCCAAACTGCCGTTGAACCTTACACTTCTGAAATCCTGCCAGATTGTCGGCGTATTCTGGGGCGCTTTCGTTGCGCGCGACCCGAAGGCCCATGCCGACAACCTCGCCGACCTCTTCCGCCTGTACAAGGAAGGGAAGATCAAGCCGCACATTTCCAACCGCTATCCGCTGGAACGCGCCGCCGACGCCATCAAAGAGCTGTCGGAACGCCGCGCAATGGGCAAAGTCGTCGTCACAATCTAAGGCTAGTCGAAGCCGGCTACGGCAAGTTGAAGCTGGGGCCGGGACGCCTCGAACCAGGAATAAGGGGAATTGAATGTTCAAACGTATCGCCCTGCTCACCGCCACAGGCCTGATGGCGGCAGCCTGCGCGTCCAGCCCGGCGGCAGAGCCACCGGCCGTCGCGCTGCCCGGCGCCGCCGTCACCCCCGGACCCGCGATGCCGGCTGGCACGATGACGGTCGCCAACATGGCCGCGACGACATTCTGGCTCGCCGAGGAAAACCTCATTCCGGACGATCCGATCCTGGCGCTGGTCAATAACGGCGCACGCAATGCCGATACGAATGCGGGCATCGCTGTGGTCTGCAAGGCGGCGAACGGGAACATCTCCTTCCGTCTTGGCAAACAGCCGGCGACGCGCGTCGGCCAGGCCGCGACGTTCAAGCTGCGCGCGGGCCCCGGCGCCCGCGATATCGAAGGCAAGTTCGAAGCGAACCGTCGTTCGCCGGACGCGGACTTCGTCTTCCCGATCACTTCTGCAGACCTTCTCGCGATGGGCCAGCTCGACATGATCTCGCTGGTGAGCGACCAGGGCGAAGTGCAGTGGGCGCTGGTGAAATCGCCGACGGCGACACCGCAGGCCAAGTATGTCGGTTCGCTGAAGAACTTCTCGACGGCGGCGAGCGACTTCCTGAACTACTGCAACCCGAAATAGCGCGTGCAACATCGCCAAATGAAAAGGCCCGGAGGGATCCTCCGGGCCTTTTTCATTTTCACCTGATGGCGAGCAAATAGCCGTCACGCTTTATGAGCTTTGCCGCCATTCCGTTTCTTTCCAATCCAGATGAACAGCAAAGCAAGAAACGGAAGAACGAGCGCCCCGATGCACACAAGGATCAGCCGCAATGGGATGGCGGAGAGATTGACCTTGTTACTTTTGACCGGCTTGAAGTCTTCAACGCGGTAACCGGGATTGTATTTGGTGCGGGAAAGAAGGCTCTTTGCAGTTTCGGCGAAGCCTCCGACGCTATTTTCGCTCAGCCATGTCGACATGACGATTCGGCTATTGCGTCCACCGCGTGTGACCGTTGCCGGTATTTGCGTTGGCCGGTTGTCCGCACCTATCCGTACGGCCGTGTAAGATGTCTGCTGCGTGCGGTCGTAGTACGGCGCAACAGCCCAGGTGATCTGTAGATTCAGCGGGCGACGGTCTTCGGGAAGCGCAATGGCTTTCTCTTCAGCACGCGTCTGTAGACCGAACAACATCGAATCGGGATCGTAAAGAGCCTCAGGATCGTACGGAGGATCGTCTACGAACTGTACCATAAAGTGACCGCCAGCCGGATCAGAAAGGTGGCCGGAAGGCGCCACGACGATACC
>CALRWU020000031.1:0-13220 GCA_943371945.1 Azorhizobium sp. AG788 | reverse complement strand
CAGGATGCTCATGCCTGCCAACTTCATTGCCGGGCCCGGCGAAAACAAGACCGGTCCAAGGTTTTTTCGCCCTGTTTTCATGAACATCGGTTCAGTCCTAAGCTAGGGGCACATGACCCGCCAAGGCAGTTGACTGGGGCTAATGCGATGGGACCGAAGCAGTTTCATGAGCTGGTGATGGGCTTTCCGCATACGGAATTGGGCACGGCTTATGGCGAGCCTGCCTACAAGGCGTTCGGGAAATTCCTGACGCGGCTCAGGTCAGAGGACGACAGTGTCGTGCTGGCGCAGGTGCCGATCGAGGAGCGCGAGATCATCTGCGAGGCAGACCCCGAGACATTTCACTTCACCGATCATTACCGGAATTATCCTTATGTCCTTGCACGACTGAAGCGTCTCGATGCGAAAACGCTTCGGGGGTATCTGACGCGACAGTGGCGCCATAATGCTCCCGCAAAGTGGCTGAAAGCCTTCGATGCGGGAACGGAGCTGCCGGAGCTGACACTCAAAGCGCCGCGCAAACGGGCAAGGAAGACAAAGAGATGAAGTCGCTGCTGATCCTGTTGCTCGCGGCCGCCCTGGCGGCAGGCGGCTATCTCACCCGGCCCGACGAGAAGGCGCACGAGCAGAATGCGACGACGGTGCTGTCCTCGACGCGCGGCGGCTTCGACATCTCGGCGCTGATCGCCGACAAGGTGTTCGGCGCGGGCAAGACAGACAGCCGCAAGTTCGAGGATCTGTTCGTCGCCACCAAGTATACGGTCAAGGCGGATGACGCAGTGATCCTGGAATGCTGGGGTCTCTATGCGCAGTTTCTCTGCTCGCAGCCCGAAAAGAAGTAGGCCATAATCGCGCCGGGGCGCCTGCCGAAGCGGGACAAAAGATGCGCGGTTTTCTCGTCCTTGTCGTGATCCTTGGACTCGTTGCGGCGGGCGGATATTTCACGCGGCCAGCGCAAGGCCTGCATCGTGGCGTCGCCTCTGTCCTGATGGCGGACGGCATCGCGGCCCGCCCGGATGCGGCGACCGGCAAATACGCCTTCGAGGATTTCTACGTGGCGACGCGCTCGACCATGACCTCTGGCGATCGCGAGCTGTTGCAGTGCTGGGGGGCCTTCACGCGCTTCCTGTGCACCGGGCCTGCGCCGCAAGTGGAGCTATCGGCGCCGGCTGTGAGCTAGGGCCATGCGACCGGGGGCGGTTCGACGATATCTTACAGTGGTCGGGATCATCCTCGCGGTGGTGGTGGCTGCCGGCGTGTGGCTGAAGCCGCCGCTGCAGAAGATGCGCGATGGGGTCGAGGAAGGTCTCAAGGAATATGCGCGCGCGCATCTGAAGCCGGGAGAGACGATGCCGGTTGTTACGCACCAGGAGTCGCACGACTGGGCGATTGCTGTCAGCCATGTGGCGATGGTGGGCGACAAGTCGTTCTACTGCGTCGGCGCCTTCAAGGTGACGATCTGCGACCTCTAGAGTTGACCTGTGATCAGGCAAAAAAAACCGCGCAACAAAAAAGCCGGCCCCGAGGGGACCGGCTTCTTATTTCCCGCCCGTCACCGGCGCGGCTGCACGCGCACACTGACAGGCAGTTGATTGCTGCAGCGATTAGCTGACGCGCAGGTTCACGGCCGACATTTTGCCCGAGCGCTTGTCGGCTTGTTCTTCGAACGTGATCTTCTGACCGTCAGCGAGGCTGCGGAGGCCTGCCGCTTCGACAGCGCTGATGTGGACGAACACGTCTTTCGCGCCGTTATCCGGCTGGATGAAGCCGTAGCCTTTGGTGGTGTTGAACCACTTAACAGTACCCGTAGCCATTATAGTCTTCCTTGAAACATTACGTGACGGCGTCCGCGCGCACGCGATCCGCCTTTTGGGACAATCAAGTGTGGGTGGATGTCGTCAGCGGGCGCCGGGAACCAATAGGGGCAGGGCGGGCCAAGTCGTCGGCCGTAAACTCGATCTGGTCCCTATACCCCATTTCAAAGCGGATAGCAAAAGCGTTCAGCGGAAGCCGCTCTGGCTTGATTCCGGAGCGTTCGGGGCGCATTTTAAGGCATGTCGTTCTTTCGGAGCGCGGACAAGGGCCGCGCGGGGGGCGCCGCCCGGAGGCCCCTATGTCAATCGAAACCCTGATCCCTGGAATGTCCGAGGACGAACTCGAGAATCTTCAGACCAATGCGACGCGCATCGCGAAGGGACCTGCGTCCAAGCAACAAGCCGAGGCAGAGCGCCTTCTGCCGATCATCGCCGAGGCGTTGGTTGTGCGTCGCGGCGTCGACTCGGTTGCTTCCGCCGAGAAGAAAGCTGCCCGCGCGAAAGACATCGCCGCTGCTCGCGCCAAGCGTACGGCGCAGCGCAAAGCGACGGCTGAAGCCGAGAAATAGAAAAGCCGGCTCAACGAGCCGGCCTTCTACACTTTCAGCAATTCAATCCGCGTACTGACGTATCGTCAGGCAGCGTCCTCGTGCGATGAGTCTGACGTGCGGCCGTCGCGCGAGAGGATCTGGCGCTTGCCGGAATGGTCGGCGGCCGAGATGACGCCTTCGCGCTCCATGCGCTCGATCATCGAGGCGGCGCGGTTGTAGCCGACGCGCAGGACGCGCTGGACGTAGGAGGTGGTGGGGCGCTTGTCGCGCACCACGGCGGCGACGGCATCGCGGTACATGTCTTCTTCCGGATCGCCCGATTTGACGCCGAAGGCGGCGTCCGCCACCGAGGCTTCTTCTTCGACGTCGTCGGTGATGCCTTCCACGTATTGCGGCTGGCCCTGGTCCTTGAGCCAGTTGACGACGCGCTCGACTTCCTCGTCCTTCACGAACGGGCCGTGCACGCGGGAAATCTTGCCGCCCGACTGCATCCAGAGAAGGTCGCCCATGCCGAGCAATTGTTCGGCGCCCTGTTCACCCAGGATGGTGCGCGAGTCGATCTTGGTCGTGACCATGTAGGAGATACGGGTCGGGAAGTTCGCCTTGATCGTACCGGTGATGACGTCGACCGAGGGGCGCTGCGTCGCGGTGATGAGATGGATGCCCGCGGCGCGCGCCATCTGGGCGATACGCTGCACGGCGCCTTCGATGTCCTTGCCGGCGACGAGCATCAGGTCGGCCATCTCGTCGATGATGACCACGATGTGCGGCATGGGCTCGGGCTTCATCAGCTCGTTTTCCCAGACAGCTTCGCCGGTCTCCTTGTTCCAGCCGGTCTGCACCTGGCGGGTGAGGTGCTCGCCCTTCGCTGCGGCTTCCTCGGCCTTCTGGTTGAAGCCGGCGAGGTTGCGCACGCCCATCTTGGACATGATCTCGTAGCGGCTCTCCATCTCGCGCACGACCCATTTGAGGGCCAGCACGGCCTTCTGCGGGTCTGTAACCACGGGAGCAAGGAGATGCGGAATGCCCTCGTAGATCGAGAGTTCCAGCATTTTCGGGTCGATCATGATGAAGCGGCATTTCTCGGGCGGCAGCTTGAACATCAGCGACAGGATCATCGCGTTGATGCCGACCGACTTGCCCGAGCCGGTGGTGCCGGCGATCAGCAGGTGAGGCATCTTGCCGAGATCGCCGATCTGCGGCTGGCCCTCGATGCTCTCGCCAAGCGCGATCGGCAGGGCGGCGCGTGAGCGTGTGAACTCGTTCGCGGTGAGCAGGTCGCGGAGATAGACAGTCTCGCGCGTCGGGTTGGGTAGTTCGATGCCGATGGCGTTGCGGCCCGGGATGACGGCGACGCGCGCAGAGGTGGCGGACATGGCGCGCGCAATGTCTTCGGCGAGCGCGATGACCTTCGAGGATCGCACGCCGGCGGCCGGTTCAAGTTCGAACAGCGTGACGACGGGTCCGGGGCGCACTTCGGTGATGCGGCCCTTGACGCCGAACTCGGTGAGCACGCCGCCGAGCCGGTCGGCCATGTCGAGCAGGCGGGCTTCGTCGACTTCCGAGCGGCGGGCCGGCGGGACGTCGAGCAGTTCGATTGGCGGCACGGCACTGTTGGCGTCGCGCACGCGGGCGGTCTGCGAGCCGGCGCTGGGTGCAGGCGGGCGGATGGCGCTGGCTTGTCCGGCGGGCGAAGCTGGGCGCTGCACGGTGCGCGGTGCAGCGGGCGCTGCCGGAGCAGCGGCTGTGACGGGCTCGCTCGGGACCGGACGGCCTTCGAGCACGCGCGGCACGATGGGGCGCTGGCGGTTCGCCGTTTCGGAGTTCTCGACAGCGTTGAAGAAGCCGCGTTCGCCATCCTCGAAGCCGTCTTCCTCGGTGAAGACGATCGGCTCGATGACTTCCTTGGGCTTGTGCCCGAGCAGGCGCATCACGCCTTCAAGCAGGCCGGCATTCGCGACCGGGCGCGAGGCGAGGGCGGGTACGCCGGCAATGTTCGGCTGATGGCCGAACTCGGGTTGGGGTTCGGGTTTCTTGGTGAGCGCGCGCCACAGCGAGGTGGCGTCGCTGGCGCCCATGCCCATCGCCATGGCGGCGAACAGGATGGCGCAGAGGCCGGCGAGGGCGGAGGCCCAGACCTGCGGTTCGGGTATCTTCAGCGCCGCGAACGGCGTTGCGGTGACGACCAGCATCACTTCGCCGACGACGCCGCCCAGACCCGCCGACATGTCCCACGATTTGGGGATCGGCCATTCCGCGAGGCAGCAGGCCGCGAACAGGATGGCGGCGAGCCCCCACATCCAGGACGCAGGATCCTGCTGGCCAATGCCGAAGGCGCGGCGGACGCCGCCGATCATCAGGCCAAAGCCGAGCAGGATGGCCGTCCAGCCAAAGCCCTGCATCAGCACGTCGCCAAGGCTGGCGCCGACGATGCCGAACATGTTCTCGGGAGACGCTTCGCTGATCAGCCCGGTTCCGACATCGCGCACGCGGGCGACCGCCATGTTGAAGCTTGGATCGCCAGCCGAATAGGACGAGCAGGCGCCGCAAATGAACACGCCGACAGAGAACGCCGCCAGTCCGCTGAGGAAGCGGGTAAACGCACGCGACCCTTGGGCCTCGTAGCCGTCGTCCTCGGAATGGGGCGCACGGGGATGCGGCATGCCGTTGTCCTTGCAGAAAACAGGATTGATAGCGCCCAAAGACACTGGCGCGGGCAGCCTTAACGGGCTGCTACCAAATGGCCTTATCTGCAGGACATTAACGGGAAAAAATCGTTACCGCGGCGTTGTGAATTGAGGCAGGGCGCACGCCAAAAAAAGGGTCCCGGACGCACGGAGGCACATCCGGGACCTATCCCCATGATCCAGCCTTGCGGCGGTCAATGAACGTGCTTAGCGCGCTTCGCGGCTTACGCACGAACGCACATAGAAGAGGCGGTCCGGGCGGATTGTATTGCCCTGAACGGAAGCGAGCCGCCGGAGCGGCGCCTAACATTTGTGCATCTGCGAGCGAGTCCAGAAAGCCGCAGGGGCCTTTGCTTGTCCATTGGGCAGCCGGAAGCCCCTATCAATTTCGCATCTGCGAGGGGCGGTTTTGCCGGGTCTCGGGTGTGTTCTTGTGCGCCGGTTGCTAGCCAACCTCAGGGGAGACAAATGGTGAATAAAATCAGTCGATTAGATCGACTTTCGCTTTGGGGGACCGGTCTCAAGGCCGGTATGGCTGCAATCGCAGCTGCATTCATGTTCTCGACGCTGAGCCCAGCGCTGGCCCAGCCGACGCCGGAAGCCCCGGCGACGGTCGAAGCGCCTGCGGTGACGGCGCCGGAAGCTGCTGCGCCAGTTGAGGCAGCTGCGCCGGAAGCGGCGCCTGCTGAAGAAGTCGCCACCGACCAGACGGTTCCGTTCGTCGACAAGGGCGACACGACCTGGATGCTGGTCTCCACCATCCTCGTCCTCCTGATGATCCTGCCGGGCCTCGCCCTGTTCTATGGCGGCCTTGTCCGCACCAAGAACATGCTGTCGATGCTGATGCAGGTCTCGGTCGTGACCGTGATCGGCATGATCTCCTGGGTGTTCTGGGGCTACTCGCTGGCTTTCACGGGCGGACCCGAGGGTCTGAATCCCTTTATTGGCGGCATCAGCAAGCTGTTCCTCGCGGGTGTCGGCGTCGGTTCAAATGTCGAATCGTTCACGCCTGATGCGATCTTCCCGGAACTTGTGTTCGTCTGCTTCCAGATGACCTTCGCCTGCATCACCGCAGCGCTGGTTCTCGGCGGCGTGGCTGAGCGCGTGAAATTCGCGGGTGTGGTGATCTTCGCCTTCCTGTGGCCGCTGCTCTCCTACTACCCGATCGCGCACATGGTCTGGTGGTGGTCTGGCGCAACGTCGGCGGTCGGTCAGTCGATGGACGCGATCAATGGCGGCGCTGGCTTCATCTGGTCCGCTGGCGCCCTCGACTTTGCGGGCGGCACGGTGGTTCACATCAACGCCGGTATCGCAGCCCTCGTCGGTTGCCTCGTCCTCGGCAAACGCCTTGGCTACAAGCAGCAGCCGATGCAACCCCACAACCTGGTCTGGACCTTCACGGGCGCCGGCCTTCTGTGGGTTGGCTGGTTCGGCTTCAACGCCGGCTCCAACCTCGAGTCGAACGGTTATGCCGGTCTTGCGATGATCAACACGCTCGTCGCCACCGCCGCTGCTGGTCTGTCGTGGACCGTCGCTGAGTGGGCAATGCGCGGCCGTCCGTCCATGCTGGGCATGGCGTCGGGTATCGTTGCAGGCCTCGTGGCCATCACGCCCGCTGCCGGTTTCGCCGGTCCGGTTGGCGCGATCATCCTTGGTCTCATCGTCTCGCCGGTCTGCCTGATCTTCTGCTCGGTCATCAAGAACGCGCTGAAGTATGACGACAGCCTCGACGCCTTCGGCATCCACGGAATCGGCGGCATCATCGGCGCCATCGCCACGGGCATCCTGGTTGACCCGTCGCTCGGCGGCGCTGGCCTGATCGACTGGAGCAAGTGCGCCCACGGTACGGCGGGCGCTCTCGGCGCCTGTGACGCTCTCCCCTACGTGATGACCGACCAGGTCATCGCGCAGCTCAAGGGCGTCGCGATCACCGTGGTGTGGTCGGGCGTTGCTTCAACGATCGTCTGGTTTGTCGTCAAAATCCTCACCGGCGGCCGCGTCAAGGCGGACGTTGAGGAAGAAGGCATCGACATCAACGAGCATGGCGAAGCAGCCTACCACCCGTAGGACGCAAGCCTGTTCCTCCGCCGGACCGGCGCCGGAGAGGGCCAAAACATCGAAACGGGGGCGTGGTCATTCGGCCGCGCCCCTTTTTCTTTGGGCCCGGGATGGACTACATCGGAGGCATGAAGCCTTCATCGGGACCCCTCCGTTGCGACGTGGCCATTGCCGGGGGCGGACCTGTGGGCCTGGCGCTGGCGCTGGCGCTGGCGCGGCGGGGGTTCGAGGTGGTCGTCGTCGATGGCGCCCCGCCGCTGGACAAGACCCGGCCAGACACGCGGGCTTATTTCATTGCGCATGGGTGCTGGCGGATTTTCAGGGCGCTCGGGATCGAGGACCAGTTGCTGCCGGAGGCAGAACCGGTCACGCAAGTTGAAGCCGAGGGCCGCGTTGGCGGCATCTCCTTCATTGCGGAAGACTGCAGTGAGCCCGTGCTCGGGTACATGATGAATGCGGGCGTGCTGAATGCGGCGCTGACGCGAGCTGTTGGTAAAGAGGCGAACGTCCGGCTGCTGTCGAGCGTCAGGATGGCGCAGGCGACGTTTGGCGCAGCGCGCGCGAAGCTGAAAGTTGGGGACATCGACATCGAAGCGCCGCTGGTGGTTGGGGCCGACGGTCGTAACTCGCTGGTGCGGCGGGCGGCGAACATCCGTTTCGAAGGGCATGACTATGATGCGGCGGCGATCTCCACGACGGTAAGATTGGGCCGGCCGCACAATGGCGTCGCGCGCCAGATCTTCCTGCCCAACGGGCCGATGGCCGTATTGCCGCTGAAGGACAATTGCGCGAACCTGATCTGGACGGAGAAGGCGGCCGTCGCGCAGGCTTTGGCCGAACTTGATCCGCATGATTTCGAGCTGGAGCTCGCGAAGAAGGCGGGCGCTTTCCTGCCGGATGCGAAGCTCGCTGGACCGCGCCACACATTCCCGATCGGGCTCTATATCGCCGAACGTTTTGAGGGTGAGCGGGTCGCGCTGGCCGGCGACGCAGCCCATGTCATTCATCCGCTGGCGGGGCAGGGCCTCAATCTTGGTCTCAAGGACGTGGCAGCCCTGGTTGATGTGATCGGGGAGGCCGCGCGCGCCGGGCTCGACATCGGAGCAGCGAGCGCGTTGTCGCCCTATACGATCTGGCGGCGCGGGGATGTGGTGGCGACGGCAGCCGCCATGGAGGGCTTTGCGCGGACGTTCACCTCGGCCCTGCCGGTCCGGCTGGCGGCTGGCGCCGCCATGGCCGTCGCCGGAATGATACCGCAGGCGCGCAAGCTTTTTGCGCGTGAGGCCGGCGGCGACCTTGGCGAATTGCCGTCGCTGATGGCGCGCTAGCGAAAGCGCGTTAATCGTCTGGTGAGCCCGGCGCCACAGGGTCGGCGCGATGAAGCCAAACGATCCAGATACGACAGACACGATAGCGGGCGCGGACGCCGCGCTGGCGGCTGTTGCTCGAAGCTGGCCCGGACCCGCCCTGGCCATAAATGCAGAGAGCATGGTGATCGCAGCAAGCCCACTATCTGGCTTGGCTGAAGACATGCGTGCGCCTTTCCCGCTGCCGGCTGCGGACATTGCAGCGCAGATCGTGGATGCGGGAGGACGCAGCTGGCGTGTGTCGGCGCCGGTCAACGGTGTGCGTCTGGCGACGGCCGAGAAACATGAGTCGCTCGATTCAGCGCATCGCTTCACGGCGGCTGTAAGCCACGAAATCCGTACACCCCTCAACGGCATTCTCGGCATGGCGGCGCTGCTGGAGGAGACAGAGCTCTCAGCCGCCCAGCGCGACTATGCCAAGGCCATCCGCAAATCCGGCGCGCGCCTGCTCGACCTGCTCAACAATGTGCTGGATTTCTCGCGCATGGAGGCGGGCGACATTCCGCTCGATATTGCGGCGTTCGACACGTACGAGCTGGTGCAGGACGTGGCCGAACTTCTGGCCCCGCGCGCGCATGCGGCTGGCCTCGACATCGCGGCCGTCGTGCATCCCGACCTGCCGCCTCGCATGCTGGGCGATGCGGGCAGGTTGCGGCAGGTGCTGTTCAACCTTGCGGGCAACGCCATCAAGTTCACGGAAAACGGTTCGGTGCTGATCGAGGCGCGGCCGGGCGCCGACGGTGAGGGGATTGAGCTCGTCGTGCGTGATACCGGTGCGGGAATTCCCGAATACGCAAAGGCGCATCTGTTCGAGGCTTTCTCGCAGGTGAGCGCCGCGGATGCGCGCCGTGATGGCGGCGTTGGACTCGGACTCGCGATCGTTTCGCGTCTGGTCCAGGCAATGAAGGGCAGGGTGCGTCTTGAGTCAGCCTTCGGGCAGGGCGCCATGTTTGTGGTTGAACTGCCGCTTCCCGCGGCCCCGGGGTCGGCGCCGCGCAGGCGTCCACGCCAGTCATTGCGGATTGCGCTCGAACTGACGCCGGCATCCAGCCTCGCCTGCATGGCTGCGCTGGCAGGCGAGGGCGCGATCACAACGACGCCGGAAGAGGCGGATCTGGTGATCCTGGACGCGGCGCTGGCGCCAGCGCGGATCGAAGCCATTGCGCGGGCGAAGCGGACACTGGTGGTGCTGCGGCCCGGCGATCGGGCGCTTATCGAGCAATTCCGCAATATGGGGTGCGCCGGCTATCTGATCCGCCCCCTGCGCGCGGCCTCGATCGTCGAGCGTGTCGGACTGGCGGTGCGCGGCGCGGCCGTTCCCGAGCCGGAAGCCGCGCGCAAGCCCGGTATCGCAGGGGCGGTGCTGGTGGCGGACGACAACGCCGTGAATGCGCTTCTTGCCAGCAGCGCCCTGAAGGCTGCGGGGTTCAGGGTGGACACTGCAGGAACCGGGGCCGAGGCGCTGGAAAGAATGAACGAAAGCGACTATGCGGTTGTCTTCATGGATATCCGCATGCCGGTCATGGACGGGCTTGAGGCGACACGGCGCATCCGCGCACTCGCCGGACCCGCATCGCAGACGCCGATCGTGGCGCTGACGGCGGATATCGACCCCGATCTCGAAGAGCGTGCGCGCAAAGCTGGCATCTCGCAGCTGGCGGCGAAGCCGATCGATCCGCCGCGCTTGCGTGAGCTCGCAACGTATTGGGCCGGGCGACACAAGCAGGCTGCCGAATGACCGACGCCGACGCCGTCGAACCGCCGAAGCGCTCCATGCGCGAGCGGCTGTTCAGTGATCGCCGCATGGTGGTGATGCTGCTGCTGGGCATCGCGTCCGGCCTGCCGTTCGCGGTGATCACGGGCACGCTCAATGCGTGGTTCACCGAGTACAAGATCTCGATCGCAACCATCGGCGTTTTCGCGTGGGCGGGCCTCGCCTATTCATTCAAATTCCTGTGGTCGCCGGCGCTGCATCGCACGCCCGCGCCGTTCTTCGGAAAGATGGGCCTGCGGCGCAGCTGGTTCATCCCGATCCAGATCGCCATCGCACTGTGTTTCCTCGGCTTCAGCCTGCTGAACCCGGCCGACCACTTTGCCTTCATCGCGATCATCGCGGTGGTCGGCGCATTCCTGTCGGCGACATTCGACATCGTGGTCGACGCCTGGCGTATCGAGACGGCGACCTCATCGGAAGACCTCGACTCGCTGACGACCTTCTATCAGGGCGGCTACCGCAGTGCAGCTTTCGTGGGCGGGGCAGGGGCGCTGCTGCTGTCGGACGCGATTGGCTGGAACATCACGCTGGCTGTTCTGGCTGTGGTGATGGCCATCACCGTCTTTGCAGCTCTGCTGGCTGACGAGCCGAACCGGCCGGAGCAGACGGCTGCCGAGAAAGCTGCGCCGCCGCTGATCGGCACGTTCACGCAGGGCTGGCGCAATCTGGTGCTGGCTGTCGTGCTCATCGGATGGGCGTGGGCGTTCATCACGCTGGGCTGGTTCATGTCCGCGGCGATTGCTTCGCCCGAGACGGCAAAGCCGGGTGACTTCATCGCCAATCTCGGCTGGCTGATCGTTCTGGCGACGGTTGGTTTGCCCGCGATGGGCGGCGTGCTGCTGCTCTATACGCGCGCGAAGCATTCGACGGACATGAAGCTGCCGGCGCTGTCGCCGAAACTGCAGGGCGCCGCGGACACAATGTTCTCGTCCATCATCGAGCCCATGGTGGATGTGATCGTGCGGCTGAAATGGGTGGCGCTGCTGGCCCTGGCCATCATCCTGACCTACCGCTTTACCGACTCGGTGTGGGGCTCTTTCGCTTATCCGTTCTACATGGGTACGACGGGCGGAGCGCTGGGACACACGGCGACCGAAGTCGCGCTTGCGTCCAAGATGGTCGGCGTCGTGGCCACGATCGTGGGCATTGTCGGCGGCGGCGTGCTGCTGAAATTGATCGGGCGGATGCCCTCATTGGTGCTGGGCGGCGTGTTCGCGGCAGCTACCAATCTGCTGTTCTACGATCTCGCGGTGCAGGGGCCGGTCGTCAGCGGGTTTGTGCATCTGGTCGGGCTCGACAGCCTGTTTGCCTTCTTCGGGCAGGACATCCGCAATGCCCGGCTGATCACGGCGATCATGGGCGAAAATCTCGCCGTCGGCTTCGCGAGCGTGGCTTATGTCGCTTATCTCTCGGGCATCGTGAACCCGCGCTATGCGGCGGTTCAGTATGCGCTGCTCGGCTCGCTGACGCTACTGATCGGCCAGCTGGGCAAGCCGGCGCTGGGCGCAATGATCGACCAACAGGGCTTTGCTGCAGCCTTCGTGCTGGTCACGCTGATCGGCATCATCCCGGTCGTACTGACGCTTGGCGAATGGTATCGCCAATCGCGCCTGCCGAAGGCGGTCATTGCCGAGCAGATCCCGCTGGCGGCGGCTGAGTAGGCCGTCGCCCCAAACCTAGCTGTTCGTGTTGTGCGCGGCGAAGGCTGCAAGGTTCACGATGTCCTGCGCGGTGGCGTCGAGCTGCGCGATCTGCACCGAGGAGCGCAGGCCGACAAGCAGGGGGCCGATGACCGTCGCGCCGCCCAGAGCTGCTGCGAGCTTGGTCGAGATCGCAGCCGAGTGGATCGCGGGCATCACCAGCACGTTGGCTGCGCCGGTGAGGCGGCAGAACGGGTAGAGCCGGCGCGCTTCGGGGAAGAGCGCCACATCGACGGCCATTTCGCCATCATACTCGAAGCCGACATCGCCTTTCGCATCCAGCAGCGCCACGGCGTCGCGGACTTTTGCCATGCGCTCGCCCGGCGGGTTGCCGAAGGTCGAGTAGGAGAGGAAGGCGAGGCGGGGCGTGAAGCCGAGCTTGGCCGCCGTGCGCGCCGCCGAGATGGCGATCTCGGCGAGGTCGGCGGCATTCGGCATTTCGGTGACGCTGGTGTCAGCAATCAGCATCGGGCCGGTCTTGCCGATGACGATCGAGACGCCGATCGGGCGCACGTCATCGCGCTTGTCGATCGCCAGCATGACGTCTGACAGCGAAGTCGCGTAGTTGCGGGTGACGCCCGTGACCATACCGTCAGCGTGGCCGAGCGCGACCATGGTGGCGCCGAACACGTTACGGTCCTGGTTGATCAGGCGTTGGGCGTCGCGCTGCAGATAGCCGTGGCGCTGCAGACGCTTGTACAGGAAGTCGGTGTAGACCTCGTTCTGGTCCGACACGCGCGCGTTCATGATGGTCAGCTCGCCGGGCGGGATGCCGAGCAGCTGCATGTTGCGCGTCACCTGCTCCTCGCGGCCGACGAGGATGGGGTCGCCCAGCTCCTGCGTCTTGAACTGCCAGGCGGCGCGAATGACGGCGGGCTCTTCACCCTCGGCAAACACGATGCGCTTGCGCTTCTCGGAGCGGACCTTGCCGTAGATGCGCTGCAGGAAGGACGCGGTCGGGTCGAGGCGCTGGGCGAGACTGTCGCGATAGGCCTGCATGTCGGCGATCGGTTTGCGCGCCACGCCCGAATCCATAGCCGCCTGTGCGACCAGCGGCGGCACGTACCAGATGAGGCGTGGATCGAACGGGGCAGGGATGATGTATTCGGGGCCGAAACTCGGGCGCGCGCCGGCATAGGCTGCAGCGACTTCGTCCGGCACGTCTTCGCGCGCGAGCTGGGCCAACGCCTGGGCGGCGGCGACTTTCATCTCTTCGTTGATGGTCCGCGCTCGCACATCGAGCGCGCCGCGGAAGATGTAGGGGAAGCC
>CALRWU020000030.1:0-13241 GCA_943371945.1 Azorhizobium sp. AG788 | reverse complement strand
GCATTGACCAGCGGCAGGCCGAGAAAATCCTCGTAGAACCTGCGCGTCGCTTCGGAATCGCTGCAGCGATACGCGTTGTGATGAAGCCCGAGAATATTCATATGACGCCCCACGCGTCGCCGTCCCCCACAGGCAACGCGCGAGCCTATAACACGCCTGGCGCACTCGCCCAGCGCAAGAGTGTAACGAAGTGTTGCGGCGGCCTAGCGTGGCGTTGAAGCGACCAGGAAATCGTCAGCCACCTGGGCGCCGGGGTTATTCTCGCGCCGCTTGTAGGATTCCAGCAGCGAGGAATACGGCGGCGCGTACTGCCAGCCATTCGCGGCGGTGTTCAGCTTGATCTCGAAATGGAGGTGCAGCGTCGTCGGCGTGCCGCCGAAATCGTTGGACACGTAGCCGATCACATCGCCCTTCTTGACCGTCTGGTTGGTGGCGACTTTCAGCTTGGACATGTTGAGGTGAAGATAGCGATAGATCCGCCCGCCAGAATCGGCGCGCAGCGTGATGGAGTAGGAACCGACGTTTGAAATGACGCCATCTTCGACCGCCACAACCTCATAACGTGTGCGATCGGCGGCTTTTGTCTTCACCTCCAGCTTGCAGCCATCGGGCGTGCCGACGCGGATGTCCTGGCCGAGATGGACGCCGGTCTTGGTGCACCACGGTGTCGAGTTGGTGGTTGAGCGGCTCTCGCAATAATTGTCGCGCCACGGGGCCGTGAAGTTGCGCACGTCGCACTGGTCGCCACCCTTGATGCCGCCGCCCCAGCGATAGACCTGCGTTTGAGCGACTGCCGGCGCGCTCTTGATCGGAAACTGCATGTCGGGGACCAGCACGGACATCTCCGTGGTGCCCGTGCCGCTGCTCGGCGCAAGATTGCCGACGCGGAAGAAGTAGAAGGATGGCGTCGCGGGCGCCGGCGCGGGCGGGGTCGTGACCGGCGGCGTGGTCGGAGTTGTGGGGGTCGTGGGTGTTGGCGTTGTGGGAGCCGGCTCCGGTGGCGTCACGGGCGGCGTTGTCGGCGTCGTCGGTGTGTTGGACGCTTCCTCGGTTGGCACGGGCAGAGGCGGCAGTACTTCGCCGGTCTCGGCGCTTTCCAGCGGCTTGCCATCGCCCGTATCGACGGCGGGATTCTCCGGCTTGTTCTCGAACGGCGTACCGTCGACGCTCGGCGCACCTGTATTTGCGTTGGGGTTCGGCACAGAGCCGCCCATCGGATCGTCCGGGTTCAGCGGATCTGAGCCGATCAGCGGCGGAGGGGGAGGGGGTGTCGAGGGGTCGGCGGGGACTTCCTCTTCCTTGGCCGCGATCTGGACCCAGGGCCAGAGCAGGACGTTGCTGGCGTCACAGGCGCCGAGCAGGGCCATTGAGGCCAGTGCGACAAGACCCACCTGGATCGATGACCGTTTCATCCCGCCACTCCCACACACTTACATGCCCGCGCCGTTACGCGGGCGTAGCCCCGAGCGCGCCATTTCTTTCAACGAGACTGGGCCACAAACAAGCTTTCAGCGAATTCCTTCGCTTGTGCCTCGTTGATGCAGCCATCCGGGCTGTCGACTTCGCGGCACTCGAATTCGATCAGGTAATCCGCGCCGTAGCGCGAGAATGACAGCGAGGCGCCAGCTTCGGCCGGCTGGAATTTCATCTCGGTCTTGTCGGCGGCAGGCGTACCGCCCGTCGCATAAGCCTTCTGCGAGCCATTCACGATAACGTCGTAACGCGGCTGGTGATAGGTTGCGAAATAGCCATCCTTGGTGATGCGTGGCGGCACGGGGCGATCGCTCGCGGTCTGGACGATACCGCCGGGCAACAGCATCGGAACGACCAGCGGATCGCTGCCGGCGGCCTGCGGGACGACAACGTCAGCCGGGCGTTTGGCGAGATCGGCGCGGGCGGCTTCCCAGTTCACCTGACCTGCGACGGGTGCGGGGCCTTGCGGGGCCGATGCGGTCTGCACCGGCTGTTCGCCGGTAGGGGCTTCCACGACGGGTGTCGGCGCTTTTTCTTCGCCACATGCGGCCGCGAGAAGAGCGACTGCGGACAGGCCAGCCAGAACCAGGGCTTTCATCATTGTCCTCCGGGATGAGCCGTCATGTTCGGCTCTGCATAGGAAACATCTGCGACAGAGCCCAGCCTCGCGGCAATCGTTTTCATCGCCGGCAGTCGTTCGGCCACCGCGACTGAACCATCATGCACCAGCACAAGCTCGTTGGAATAGGTGACGCGGTCCAGCTTCAGCTTGGCGAATTCCGGCCGATTGGCCTTCCATGCATCGAACTTGGCCTTTGCCGAGGCCTGGTCCTTCCAGAATGCGTCGATGATGTCCTTCACCTTGCCGTCGTCCTTGAACTTGACGACGATCTCCATGCCCATCTGGGCGGCGCCTGCGCCGCCGGGCTGGTTGAACTGGATGCCGGGAATTGCGGCCTGGCCGCCCGGGTCGGGGGCAGGCGAAGGGGCGGACATGGCTGGCGGAAGCGGCGCGGGCGCGCTGGGGCTTTCGGGCGAGCTCGCCAGCAACGACACGCCGATGATCGATGTGATGATACCGATCGCAGCAGCTGTCGGACCAGCAGCCTTGAAGCCGTTCGCATCGTGACCGGCGCCTGGGGCGTCTGACACAGCCATTCTCCCTCTCTTCCGGGACGTGTCCCTGCGGAACCCGAGGGTCTCGCACCGGGATTAAGTCCCCCGCCTGTTGAACGCCTACTGCAGCTGTGCGTTCGACAGATTCAGCATTTTGCCCCCACACGGGCGATAACACATGTCAGCCGAGCCCGGGATAGGCGTCGATCCTGGATAGGCCGAGCAGGCGCCCGAGCATTGCAGGTTGGTCCGCGGCGTGGTCGCCGTCAGGAGCCGCGTCTTGAGCTCGGATGGGACGGCCGACGGGAATTTCGTCTTCAGGAGAGCGAGTGCCGCTGAAACGTGCGGCGCCGCCATCGAAGTCCCGTTTTCGTATGAATAGTAGCACTGCGCGATCTTCTGGCTCGGGTTGACCGGGTCAGAGCAGTTCTTCGAATACTTGGTCGACAGGATGCCGTCCGGGCGGCCGTCCTTGTCGTCGTCGCGGGACATGTCGCCGCCGGGCGCCATGATTGCGACGTTGGCGCCGAAGTTCGAGTACGGCGTCAGCACGCCGCGCGCATCGTTGGCGGCAACCGAGATCACGTTCTGGCATCCGCCCGGTGCGAAGTATTGCGTATCGACGCGAGCGTTGCCGGCCGCCGACACCACGATGGCGCCGGCCGCGACCGCGTCATTGATCGCTGCCTGCATCGAGGCGGGGCAGGGTCCGAACAGGCCGATCGACAGGTTGATGATGTCGGCTGGCTTGGAATTCCAGATTTCCTTGCCCTGCAGGTCGCGGGCAGGAACGGTGCCGGCAGCCCAGCGGATGCCGTCATTGATGTCTGACAGCTTGCCGCCGCAACGGCCGAGCGCGCGCACGGGAACGATGGTGACGTTCCACGCGCCGCCGGCGACGCCAGCCGCGTTGTTGGTCGAGGCGACGCCGATCGTACCGGCCACGTGCGTGCCGTGGAAGCTGTCGAAGACGGTTGCGTCGTTGGGATCGCACTTGTCGCCGGGATCATTGGGATCGCTGTCGCGGCCATCGCCGTCATTGCCCATGATCGGATCGGAGACCATGTCGAAGCCCGGCGCGAGATTGGGCGAGCCCTTGATGTCTGGGTGGTTCATCTGGATGCCAGTGTCGACGACAGCGACCACGACATCCCGCGATCCGGTATCCTTGGTGCGCGCCCAGAAGCCACTGAAACCCGCGCCGCCATTCGATTGACCGGCGGCCGCGCCGAGATCGCGGAAATTCCATTGCAGGCTGAACAGCGGATCGTTTGGCCGCGTGGTGGAGACGGTCGCAGGCTGCGGCGTCGGCTTCTTCATCATCTGATTGTTGAAGATGAAGTCCTTCTCGACATACTGGTATTCACCGCTCTCGCGCAGCACTTTGACGACGCATTCGGTCGCAAGCACCGGGTCGGCCTTGATCTTTTCCATGTCGGGCGTGCCGGCGCACTCCTCAGCGGCATCTGCCCGCTGCGGGGCAAACAGTGAGCGCATGGTCGCGACTTTCTGGAAGTCGAGCTTGCCTTCCCGGAACTGGGTCGGGTTGACGCCGATGGTGATGCGCATCTGACCGCCTTCGCCCGGCGTCACGATGCCGGAAAGGCCCAGCTTCTCGAGCTGACGTCCCGCCTTGTCGCGCGCCGCAATGGCAGTATCGACATCGAGACGGGCGCGAACCTGGAGCGCTTTCGGGATCGGCGCGGTAGCATCCGCCATCTTGCGGGTGACCGCGTCGCCCAGCGCCTGGGCCGTCTGCGTGTTGGCCTTGAACGTGTCCTCGGCCGCCTTGCGGGCGGTGCGCAGCGTTTCCGGTTTCAGGTCGATGCCCGTGTCACGCAGCGCTTCCTTCAACGCCTTGGGGGCTGCGACCTGCGCCTGCTGGCGAAGTTCGCCCGCGGTCGGCAGTTTGATCTGCGGGCGACCTGCGAGGGCGCCGGGCTTCAGGATCGCGGGCGCGCCATCCTTGGTGACGCGGTTCGATTCCGGCGCCGGTGCAGCAGCTGCTGGCGCCTGTATGGCGGGAGGCGGGCCGGCCGGGACTTCAAGCGATTCCGGGAGCGGCGCATCGTTGGTGTTCATGGCGCTGGCGGCCTGCGATGCATCGGTCGGTTCTTCGATGAGGCTGAAGCTCTCCGGCTCAAGCACGGGCTGCGTGATCTCGACCTTCGGCATCGCGATGACGGACCCGACGGCATAGAAGCGCTGGGTTTGCAGCATTTCGTCGACATTGATCGGGGCCAGCGCAACCGGCGCCTGCATCGGGCCGAAGAGGGCGCGGTCATCGACCGAGGCAGCCGCCAGAATCTGGTCGTCGGTAAGGACGAGAACCTGGGACTCCTGAGAGCCGCCGGTGAGTTGGGAGAGCGCGTCGCTGGCAAGCTTGCCGGCCTCGTTGAGGCGGTCGCATCCCGCTGTTGCCGCAAGCATCGCCGCCAGGGCGCAACCTGTCACGTACCGCTTCATCGCCATTACCCCGCCTCGTCTACACCACGCGTCTGCCGGGTGTTTACCATGTCATTCCCACATGGCGAATGGGCCGACCGCATCCGGGTACACTGAAGTTTTCATGACATTGACGCTTCGGATGCGGAACGATTGGCGGGCGCCGTGGGCGGCCACGTTGAGTGTCCCAATTGGCGCCTAAACGCCACCCTCTTGCCATGCGAGGGCGCAACCAGCGCCGCTTTCTACCAACGAAATAGCAGGGTGAGCCCGAGGAGGGGCCGGCGCAGATCGGGCCGGCACGGGGGATGCAAGGGTCAGATTCATGTCAGGCGGCGCCAACAACAAGTTCGTTTCCAGGCTGGTTGCCTTGCTCTTCATGGGGCTGGCGCTGGCAGGGTGTCTGGCGATGCTGTCCAGCGGAGAGCGCTCGCTCTTCGCAGACATCGACGCTGGCGCTGGCCAGACGGGCATGACGCCCTGAGCGCATCAGCTCGGCTGTGACGTGGTTGTCGGAGAGAGGGCGACGATCAGCGCCAATCCGAACAGCACGATGACCACGGGCGTCATGGTGAAGCGCTCGGGTTTCGATCGCGAGATGGCGTTCATCGGAATTCCCAGCGCCAGATAGGCGACGCCGCCCCAGGCGCCGATACCGGCGATGCGGGGGTCTGGAAAAACACTGGCCAGCTGCGCGCGCTCAAGCATGATCAGGGCAAGCAGCGCATAGATCGCGATGGCGACAAGACTGCCGATCCGCAGATTGGCTGGCAGCGTCGTGTGATAGCCGCCCCACGCGAAACGTCCGAGAGGCGCGCCAAGCGCCAGCGCGAACTGGAACACCGCGAGGGCTGCCAGCATGATGCAGAAAATGATCGCAACGAGATCGACCGACATGCAGACAATGGCTGACACTGCGGAGCCGGCGTCAATACCGCTCGGCTTTCACGCCAGGCTGCTTCCGTCGCGTGAGCTTGAAGCGCTGGGGACTGCGCCGTAGCATTCGGGCAACTCGGGAGCTCAGCCATGCCTGACAGCGCGATCACGCAGCGTTTTGAAACTCTGGTTCAGACAGGAAAAGGCGATCCGACTGCGTTGGCGCGCGCCGCCAAGCAAGGCGATGTCGCCGCCGCCCTCGACCTCGCCGCGTTGCTGACGCGCGCAGGATGGGTCGAGCCTGATACGATTCGCGATGTCTATGACGCGGCGGCGGCGGGCTGGTTTGGTTATGATCATCCGACGGTCGATCTCACGCGCGGCACAGGCGCAGCGTCGCCTGCCCTGTGGCCGAAGTTCTGGGAATTCATCGATGACACGACGAAGATGGACGCCGGCGCGTTTACGACGCGCGTCGCGGCGCTCGGCCGGTTTGTCGAGCCGGGCTTCGACGTGCGCGCAGGCCACGCTAGCCTCGGCTTCGCCGGCGTGCCCGATGCCGTGGCGCAGGGCTGGCCGCCCAAATTCACCATGGAGGAACTGGCGGCCCTGCCGGAAGGCTCGCTCGGCAACGAATTCCACCGCCAGATCGTCGTCAACAATTTCGATCTCGAAGTGCTCGACCGCGACACGCTCGGCCTCGCTGCCTTGCGTCCGCCGCTCGACTATCTCAATGCGCGCGCGCTGCAGTGTCATGATCTCTGGCACCTTGTCGGCGGCTATCACCTGACGGCGCTGCACGAGACGGCGATCTCCGGCTTCCAGCTCGCACAGTTCGGCCACAACTACTCGGCCCAGTATCTCGCCTTCATCATTGCCAAGACCGCGTTGACCCGGCCCGAAGGCATTCCGCTGGTGTTGGAGGTGACCCTCACGGGCTGGCGCCATGGCCGCGATACGCCGTCGCTGCTGGGCGTCGACTGGAAGGATGTGTGGGACAAGCCGGCTGACAAGGTGCGCGAGCGCCTGGGGGTGTCGGTCTACTCCTCGCCCATCCCGCCGGACCTGATCGAGCAGCTTGCCCAGGCGGGGATGTACTAGTCGGCGCTAGTCGTCCGCCGCGTTCATCACGTCCATCTCCTCGTCCGACCAACCGAAATGATGGCCGAGTTCGTGGACGACGACATGGGCGACGAGATCCTCCAGCGCGATATCGCCGGTCGCGGCCCACTCGTCGATGATCGGCATCCGGTAGAGCCACACCATGGGCGGCATGTCCGACGGGGCTGATGGCGTCTCCAGGGTCAGCGCGACGCCGGAATAGAGCCCGGTGAGGTCATAGGGGTTCTCGATCTTCATGGCCTCGAGCGTTTCGTCATCGGCGAAGTCCTCGACCTTGATCGCGACAGCCCTGGCATGCGTGCGGAACGGCTCGTCGAGCGCATCGAGGGCGGCGCGCGCCATGGCGGCGATGTCGTCGAGGGAGGGGGCGGGGCCCCAGGCGGTGCGGTCGATCATGGAGCTCATGTAATACGCTTGCTGCGGGATTGCATTGGAGGGCTTCCCTTTTCGCGCGTGACGCGCTTTCTAGCCAACCTGTCGCCCTGCGGAGTTTTCTGTCTTGTCCATGTCGTTTGAAGGCCTGCGCAACTTCACCACCACCCTGCGCATCTACCAGCGCAACAAGCAGGACCGGAAATGGGAGCCCGAAGCCCCCTACATGAAGGAAGTCGTGAATCCGGGTGATGTCTGCCTGCATTTCGGCGGCTCGGATGGTCGTCACTCCTACCTGCTGTCGCAGCAGATCGGACCCAAGGGCGTGGTGCACGTCTACGAACCGTCGAATTACTCATACAAGATCATGACCCGGCTGCTGCGCTGGCATGGGCTGAAGAACGTCCATCCTCATAACGCGGCGATCGGTGCGACCGAGGGGACAATGCTGCTGTCGGTCCCGAAGAAAACGACGGGACATATCGGGCGCGCCTATGGCGTCGTCACCGACCGGGGCGGCACGGCATCAGACGAAATTCTTGCAACCGGAAACCGCACCGAATTCATCGACCAACCGACAGAAGTGGTCTCGCTCGACGGGCTGATGGCGAAGGAAAAACTGTCGCGGGTCGACTTCATCCGCTGCGATGTCGAAGGCGCTGAAATGCGCTTCATCGAGGGCGGCCGGAAGACGATCGAGCGCGACCTGCCGAGCCTGCTGATCGAAATCCATCCCTTCTCGCTGCAGCGGAATTTCGGCTCGTCCGGGGAAGCTGTCCGCGACTATTTCACCAACCTCGGCTACCGCATGTGGCAGCTCAACGACGACAATTCCCACATGTTCGAATCGACCCAGATCGATCCCAAGCGCCGCTGGAAGGACTACTTCCTGATCCATCCCAAGCGCGGTGCGACCCTGCCCGAAGGCATGTTCCGCAAGGCGTTTGCGAACTGATTTGCCAGCCGGGACGTCCTGCGCAATAAAGAGAACCTAACAGGAACTCTCCGCGCATGGCTGTCTTCGCGACCTCTCCGGTGTCTCAAGCCTTTGGCGACCCCGTACCAACGGGGCGGGCTGCCGAGATCGTGCGTGGCGTGCAGCGCATGTTTGCCGAGTTGGGGCTTGCTTCGCTGACTGAAGTCACACTGGCGAATGGCCGCCGGGCTGACGTGATGGCGGTCGGGCCCAAGGGCGAGATCGTGATCGTCGAAGTGAAATCCTGCCTGCAGGATTTCCGCACCGACCAGAAATGGCCGGAATATGCACCCTACTGCGACCGTTTCTTTTTCGCCGTCGACTGCGATTTCCCCAAAGACCTTATTCCCGATCATGCCGGGCTGATGGTGTGCGATGGCTTTGGCGGCGCGGTGCTTCGCGAGTGCCAGCCGGATCTGCTCAATGCCGCGCGGCGGAAAGCTGTGACGCTGTCTTTTGCCCGCATCGCTGCGGCACGTCTCATGCGTGCTGGTTGCCCCGCCGGCGCCTCGCCGTCCGAACCTGCAATCGATTAAGCTTTCAGTCCTACGCGATATTCATGCCCTTGCTCTTTCCCATTGCCGCCACGCCACGTGAAGCGCTCGACGCGGGTCCCGATTCGGGCGCGCGCACGATTGCCGAGGCGCGTGAGCTCGCGAAGGGACCTGTGGCGCTGGTGTCCGACTGGTTGCGGCCATCGCCCGCCGAAGCCGCCGACGTGCAGCGCAAGGCCGAGTCCGGCATCGCGCGTGGTTTCGTGCAGGTTTATGAGGACGCGAAGGGAAGGCCGGTCATTGCGGTGACCTACTGGAAGCCAGGGGCCGAGAAAGCTCCGCCCGCACCGCGCGCCAGGCCCACGCAGGCAGCCGGCGCACCCCCGGAGGACCACACCGACGATCTCTATTTCACCAAGGCTGACGCGAAGGCGAAGCGGAAGCGGAAGGCGATCGACCCCAACCAGCTCGACATGTTCGGGTTGGGCCAGAAGAACGCCGATGACGCCGATTCCCCCGGACCCGGCGGGGTAATTGTCGACGAAGACTCTGCAGTTTCCGGGGATAGCAGTGGCGAAGAGTTCAGCTGACGGCTTCACCTCTGGCGCGGCACGTGCGTACAAGCTTTGTCCGCATCCTGTGCGGATGGCTGGCATGACGCATGCGACCGGACGGACCATCATCCAAGGGAACACCAAGACCCGTCGGCGAAACGCTGGGCGACAGCGAACGCGCGCACTTTGCCGACCTGCTGGTTGCCGTGGCCGAGCGGCAGGATCGTCAGGCCTACGCTGAGCTTTTTGGTTATTATGCCCCGCGCGTAAAATCCTATCTTATGCGGCTCGGCGCGGATAACGGGCAGGCCGAAGAGATCGCGCAGGACGTGATGGTAACGGTCTGGCGCAAGGCGCAGCTGTTCGACCGCAACCAGGCATCTGTCTCGACCTGGATCTTTCGCGTCGCCCGAAATCGCAGGATCGACCTTTTCAGGCGCGCCAAGCGTCCCGATCTCGATCCCGAAGAAACCATGATCCTTCCTTCGGGCGTCGAAGCGCCGGATGCGCGCGTGGAAGCGATGGAAACGGAAACGCGGGTGCGGGCTGCGATGAAAGACCTGCCGGAAGAGCAGGTCAGCCTGCTGCGGCTGGCCTTCTATGAGGGCCTGTCGCACCGGGAAATCGCGGACAAGCTCGGGGTGCCGTTGGGAACGGTGAAATCGCGTATCCGCCTGGCGTTTGCAAAGATGAAGGCAAAGCTGGGCGATGAGTGACGGTAAGGTGATCCGGCGCGGTAGGGGCGCCGTAGAAGAGATCGGACGGACTGATTTCCTGTCGGGAAAGCTATGATCAGAGTTTCGCAAGATAAGGCGATTGACGACGCAACACGCGCTGCCCTGGCATCGGGACGGGCAGAGCCTGCCTTGGGCCTGTTCATCGATACCCTCATGGAAATGAGGGGAATCTCGGACCGCGAGGGCGAAATGCTCGCCGGCGCCGCGCTGGAGTCGGAAACGCCAGCCGCGATGTCTCCAAGCGCGCTCGACATGGCCTTCGCGGCGATTGAACGTGGCGGCAAGCCGGTCAGGTCGCGCCAGCTGAACTATCCCGAACTCTCTGGCCTGCCGGTCGCTTTGCGTGAACTCATCCTTGACGCCGAAGGCCAGCATGACTGGTCCTATGCCGGTCCGGGAATTCGCAGGCTCGATCTTGGCTCCAAAGGTCCTCTCAAGCTTGAGGTCATTCGTCTGGATGCCGGCAAGGCCGTGCCCTGGCACAGCCACAAGGGGCGAGAGCTGACCCTGTGCGTCCATGGCGAGTTTTCCGACGCCGCCGCAACCTACGGTCCAGGAGACTTCTCCGTGACCGATGGCAGCGTACGCCACCAGCCGCGAGCGCATGACAGCGCGCCGGCCTATGCGCTGGCCGTGACTGACGCCGGACTGCGTTTCGAGGGCGTGCTCGGGGCGCTTCAGAAAATCCTCGGTCAGTAAGCGCCTTCAGGCGACTGACCGTGACAGGCCGGACCTGAGCGGCTAGGAGCCGCGCCATGGCCCGACCGCAATCAGACGCTCCCGCAACCATTGGCTGGCAATCGCGCCTCGCCGCCGCCGAGCTTGTGCTCGTGGCGATGGAAGGCGCATCCGACTTCGACGCCGCCATGGACAAGAGCCGCACATTCAAACGGCTGCAAGGGCCCGATCGTGGCTTTGCCCGTGCGATGGCAGGTGCGGCCCTGCGTGCGGTGGGGCGTATAGACTGGGCCCTTGGCGGCATGCTGAAGCGCCCTCTGGATGAACTCCAGCCCCCGCTGCAGGCGTTGCTGCGGGTGGGCGCGGCGCAGCTCTGGATCATGAACGTCGCTGACCACGCTGCGGTGTCCGCCACAGTGGAAGCTGCCGGGAAATGGGACGACGCGCGCAAAGGGGGCGGGCTGATCAATGCCGTGCTCCGCCGCGCTGCACGCGAGGGTGATGCTTTTGCGAATTCGCCCGTGACGGCGGTGTGGCCCGACTGGCTGGCGGCGCGGATGAAGGCTTCGCTCGGCGCGGCCCAAGCCGAAGCGCTGGCGCTGGCCCAGCTCGACGAGCCGCCGATCGATCTCACCCTGCGCGCGCCCGAAGACGCCGAAGCCTGGGCGGAACAGCTTGAGGCGGAATTGCTGCCCAACGGTTCGCTGCGCTTGCAGTCGGGGGCGGGATTGATGGAGCTGCCGGGCTTTGCCGACGGCGCGTGGTGGGTGCAGGACACGGCTGCCGCGCTGCCGGCAAAACTGCTCGGCGATGTTCGCGGTCTGACCGTGGCCGACCTTTGCGCTGCGCCGGGCGGGAAGGCGATGCAGATTGCAGCGATGGGCGCCAAGCTCTTCGCCATCGACATGTCGCGTCAGCGCATCGTGCGCCTGCGCGAGAACGCCGAGCGGGCAAAGCTTGCGATGACGATCGTCGAATCCGATGGCCGTACCTGGCGTCCCGCACAGCCGCTCGACGCCGTGTTGCTCGATGCGCCATGCTCCGCGCTCGGCATTGTCCGCCGCCATCCTGAAGGCGTGTGGCGGCGTGATCCGAAAGACCTTGTGCGCTTCCCCTCGATCCAGCGCGCGCTGGTGGATGCTGCGCACGACATGCTGCGGCCGGGTGGGCGGCTGGTCTATTCGGTCTGCACTCCTGTGCCTGAAGAGGGGCGCGAGATCATCGAGGCCGTGCTTGCGGCGGGTGGCTGGAAGCGTGTCGCGATCCAGCGTGCAGAGATCCCGGGCTTTCAAGACTCGTTAACGGCCGACGGTGACGTACTCACCTTGCCGCACGCGCGTGTCTCCCGCGACGCGCCCGGCGAAGAAAACGCGCATGCATCGATGAATTCCGATGCTTTCTACGTCGCGCGTCTTGAACGGCTGTAGCCGCCTTCCCATTCCCTGCGAACTGACAGGTTCCGTAAGGCTGATCTTGACACATTTCTGCCTTTGATAAGCACCGAAGACTACCCACCAAGCGGTTGAGTTTGGGGGGTCAGTCTGGGTTCACGGGCCTCAAGCTAGTTTGTGTGTGAAGGGACGGGTCTTCGCCGACCGTGTCCCTGTGGAGACTATCGCATGAGCGTTGCCTTCGAAACGCCGTCTCACCGCAGCTTCTCCCGCGCGCCCGCCATCTCGTCTGATGGCGACCTCGATGCAGCGCGCGCCTCGATCATCGCCAAGCCGCAGAAGGCTTTTGCCATAGCTTTTGCCGTGCTCGCCGCAGCGCTTGCCGGCTGCGCCAGTGGTCTCCGCGCAAACAGCTCTCAGGGGGCTGGGACCGACAGCCTCGCCTATGTCGAGGAAGGCGCCGTTGTTGGCCCCGCGATCGGGAAATCCGCCGGTGACCCCGCTGCGCGCGCCTATACGATCCGCCTTTCGTCGGGGGAGCTGGTTTCGGTTGCCCAGGCGGGAGACTACGTCATTCCCGCCGGCACGCCCGTCCTGATCGAATACGGCGCCCATCCTCGCGTAATTCCGCAGTAAGACTGCGAACCTCCGGACGGTTTTGCCCTGGCCCGGTTGCGCCGTCCTGAGCGCACTGCTAGGCCCATCGACCATGTCGGATGTCCTGATTTCGCCCTCTATTCTGGCTGCGGACTTTGCGCGTCTGGGCGAGGAAGTGCGCGCCGTCGATGCGGCTGGCGCGGACATGATCCATGTTGATGTCATGGACGGCCACTACGTGCCCAACATCTCGATCGGTCCCATCGTGATCGAGAAGCTGCGGCCGTACACAACCAAGCCGTTCGACGTGCACCTGATGATCTCGCCGGTAGACGTCTATCTTGAAGCGTTCGCCGCAGCCGGGGCCGACATTATCACCGCACACCCGGAGGCCGGCCCGCATTTCCATC
>CALRWU020000029.1:0-13555 GCA_943371945.1 Azorhizobium sp. AG788 | reverse complement strand
GCCAAAGCCCCTACCCTGCTACGCATCACGGCCCCCTCGGGCATCGTCGAAGCAACGACACAGTATGACTACACCACATGGGACGTGCCGATCGCGATCGGTCTCACGGCCACGAATGTCGATCTCGCCGCCGTCGCGCCACCGCTCTCCGGCCGTGTCGACGCGACGGGTCCGCTTACGTTTGGACTCACCGGCATCGACTGGAAGGGCAATGTCATCGCCAATGGCATGGCGTGGCCATCGGGTCGCGCCGCGCGTATCACCACGCCACTCACGCTTGGCTTCCAGCGTGGCGGCGTCACATGGGAAGCTATCGGCGCCGTCATCGAAGGTGGAAAGATCGATGCGCTGAGCTCGCTCACGCCCGCAAATTACAAGGCGGCCGTTCGCGGCGAGATGAACCTGCGCAGCGGCCTCATCGAGATCAGCGGAGCAAAGGTTGAAGGCGCCCCGGGCTCCGTCGCTGCACGTGGCAGCTATGATGTGAAGAGCGGCGCGATGGACCTGCAGGGTACGGCCCGTTTCAATCGTCTCGCCGATGTCGCTCCGGTTTCGGGTTCGGCGCAGGGCCGCTGGAGTGTGAAACAGACCTCGACGACAGCGCCCATCCGTATCAATGCCGACCTGGAAGGTCGCAATGTCAGCTCATCAAACGCGACGCTGGCCGAAATCGCCGGCTCCTCGCCGCGCGTGACCCTGAATGGCGTGGTCAGCAATGGCCGCTTCGCCGTCGAATCCGGCACGATCATCGGCGCCGCCCTTCGCGCCACCATGACCGGGCGCATCACGGATGCTGGCGGCATCGCCGGTCGCGCTTCGGGAACGCTCCAGCGCCGCCTCGATCTTGGCGGCGCGCGGATTGAAGCTGCAGCTTTCGACGCCGACGTCACCGGCACGATCAAACAGCCACAAGTGAAATTGCGCCTCCGCGATGCCGCGGTCACCGCGGCCGGCGTCACGATCAGCGATCTCGGCGGAACCGCCGAAGCGCGCCTCGGCGAAGCAATCACCGGCCGCTTTGCGCTCAACGGACGCTCCGAGCTTGGTGCGTTCAACGCCTCCGGCGACATCAAGGCGGGTGAAGGCGACTGGCGCATCGAACGCCTCATCACCAGTCTCGGCGAACTCAAATTCGCCGCCTCGCGCCTGGGCTTTTCCGACGGCGCCCTCAATGCCGCCTTCACCGCCAACGGGCCGCTTGCCGGCATTGCCGGTATCGAGAAAGGCGCCCTGACCGCAAGCGGCACTGTCCGCGTGGCCAATGAACTGACTGCGAACATCACCGGCCGTCTCACCGATGTGCGCAGCGCCAGCGTACGTCTCGATCTCGTATCGTTCGACGCGAAGGCGTCAGGCGGCAGCGCCACAGTCGAAGCGCATGCGCGAGGTTCGGTCGGCGCACCGCTCGATCTCAACATCATCGCGACGGGCAAGCGTCAGGGCGACAGCTGGGCGGGTGATGCAACGCTGGACGGATCGGTCGATCAGCTGCCGATCAAGACATCGCGCCCCGCACTTTGGAAACAGGGACCGGCCGGCTGGTCGCTCGACGCTGCCTTCACGGCGTTGCGCGGCAATATCGATGTCGACCTCGCCAGCGAAGCACGCATGGCGACGGCCAATATCACCCTGCAGAACGTCAACCTGCGCGGCCTGTCGCGCCTGGCCCGCATCACGCCGATCGCCGGCACGGTGACGGGGACGGCCACTTTCGCGAATGGCGCTGGGCCTGCCACGGGAGAGCTTCGTCTCACGGTCGCCAACGCCAACCCCGTCGGCGTCACTGCCGATCCTGTTACGCTGACCATCGCCTCCACATTGCGCGATGGCGTGCTTGTCTCGGAATCATCCGGCGAAGGACAGGGCTTCAATCTCAAGGCGTCGTCACGCGTACCGGTCCTCGAGGGCGAAGGCTTTGCCATCTCACTGGCCCCCGATGCGCCGATGACGTCGCAGGTCGAATTGCATGGCCGCGCCGAACAGCTCTGGGCTTTGTTCGGTCCCGATGGCCAGTCTCTGAGCGGCGTGCTTGATGCCAACCTGCGCGCGACCGGCACGATGGCGCGCCCCGCCCTCGAAGGCGCGATCACCGTGGCTGACGGCGCCTATGAGCACGGCGACACCGGCCTCGCGCTGCGCGACATCTCTGTACGCGGCACATTCGACCAGAATTCTGCGCGCATCACTGACGTGAAAGCCAATGACGGTAGAGGCGGCACGCTGACGGCTCAGGGCGAGATCACCTGGAATGGAAGTGTACACGGCGGCGTCACCTTCAATGCCAACAACCTTCGCGCGCTGGGCCGCGACGACCGGCTCGTCGTCCTGTCCGGTGACGGCGCGATGCGTATTGGCGAGGAGAACATCGCCATGACAGGCAAGTTTGCGGTCCAGCAGGCGCGGATCTCGATCGAACAGCCTGCGGCCGAGTCGATCCCGACCATACCTGGCCTGCGCCGCGTCAACTTCCCGAACCAGGTTGCGGAGGATACAGGCGAGACCACCACATCCATGCCGTGGCAGCGACCGATTGAGCTCGATGTGCAGGTCACCGCCCCGCGCCGCATCATGGTCTTCGGACGCGGCCTAGACACGGAATGGGGCGCTAACCTGCGCGTGACCGGCCCTGTCTCCGATCCATCCATCGCCGGCACGGCAACGCTTGTGCGTGGCGACCTCGACCTCGCCGGCCGGCGCTTTGCCTTCGACACCGGCACGATAACCCTCAACGGCCCGATCCGCCTCGCGCGGATCGACATCGCTGCAGACCGCAGCACCGCCGACATCACCGCCAGCGTCCGCATCAGTGGTACGCCGGTCGCACCGAAATTCGTGCTCGAATCTTCTCCTGCCTTGCCGCAGGACGAAATCCTCGCGCGTGTTCTGTTCGGTCGTTCGGTTACGCAGCTCTCAGGCTTTGAGGCGGCGCAGCTTGCAGCCGGTCTCGCCCAGCTCGCGGGCGGCCAGGCCGGCTTCGATCCGGTTGGACTTGTGCGCAAGGCGACAGGTCTCGACCGTGTTACCTTCGGCGCCGAGAACGGTATCGCGTCTGTCTCGGCCGGCAAATACATCGCCGAAGACGTCTACCTGCAGGTCGGCGCGGGGGGATCGGGCGGCGTCGGCGCGGAAGTCGAATGGGAGCCGACCGACGGCCTTTCGATCAGCTCGTCGGCTGACGGCAATGGCGACACCAAGCTCGCTGTGCGCTGGAAGAAAGACTACTGAGCCGCGTTATGGCTTGAGCAGCTCATACCCAACCGCTGAAAGATACAGCCCATCGGACGGCGCCACGGGACCGCACAGCGTTCGGTCCGTCGCCTTCAGAATATCACCGATCCAGTGCGCCGGCTGCTTGCCCCTGCCCACTTCGACCAGCGACCCAACCATCGACCGCACCTGGCGATGCAGGAAGGAACGCGCGGAGGTATGGATCACCACCTCATCCGCGTGCCGCATCACGCGGATACTGGTCAGCGTTTTCACCGGCGAGTCGGCCTGGCACATGGCGTATCGGAATGTCGTGAAATCATGGCGACCGACCAGCGCCTGCGCCGCCGCATGCATCGCATCCGCATCGAGCGCGGCCACCACGCGCCACGCCCTGTTCCGCTCCAGCGCCAGATCCGGCCGCCGGTTTGTTATGCGATAGACATAACTTCGCGACGTCGCATCGAAACGCGCATGGAAATCTGGCGCCGCATCCTCCGCTTCCAGGATGGACACCGGATGCGGCCGCAGATGAGCATTTAGCGCATCCCGCACGGTGTCGGCTCGAAGGTCCTTTTGCAGGTCGATGTGCGCGACCTGTCCCAGCGCGTGAACGCCCGCATCCGTTCGCCCCGCCCCGATCACCAACACGGGCGCGCCATCCAGCGCCTCGGCAGCGGCCTCGACGGCCGCCTGCACGGAAGGAGCATTGTCCTGTCGCTGCCAGCCGGAATAGCCCGCGCCGTCATATTCGATCGTGAGCTTGTATCTAGGCACGCGGCACACCGAAGGCGCGCGGGAACATCAACTCACCCGACATGGGCGGACCGAACCGCAAACGCACTGCGAAGAAATGCGGCCCCTTCAGCGGCGTCTGGAATTTCTCGGTCTCGGCGACGGTGAAGCCGAACTTCGGATAATAGGTTTCATGGCCAAGCACGAACACTACAGGCACACCGCCTTCGCGCATCATGGCCAGCCCGGTATTGACCAGCAACGATCCCACGCCCTCGCGCTGCACCCACGGATCGACACTCATGGGGCCTAGTCCCGCCGCGCCCAGCTTGCCGCGCACACCGAGCGAATAGAACAGCACGTGCCCAACGACACGTTCCTCCATCACGGCGACAAGCTGAAGGATCACGTCGCCATCCGATTCAAGCTGGCGGATGATGCGCGCCTCGTCCTCGCGACCGAAAGCGCGCGCGGTCAGCTCCTGGATCAAGGGCTGGTCAGTCGGGATGGCGACACGGACTACTGGCTTTTCCATTAGGCTTCTCCGGTCACGACAGCATCCGCCCTTTTGGAATCCCGGCGCCGCGCTGGAAAGCGTCCGCCGTGACCTGTCCCTTGCCCGCGCGCTGCAAGCGCGTCAGCCGCACGGCGCCTGATCCGCACGCGATTTTCAGCGCGTCGTCGATCGCTGTACCGGGCTCGCCTGCGCCTGTATCGGCAAGCGCGTGCAGCACCTTGATGCGCTGTCCGTCCAGCTCGAACCACGCGCCGGGAAATGGCGACATGCCACGAATGCGCGCGGCAACCTGCTCCCCCGGCAACGTCCAGTCGATCCGCGCCTCCGCAGCCGACACCTTTGGCGCAACCGTCACGCCGTCGCTCGCCTGCTGCTCCAAAACGATAGGCCCAGCCTCAAGCGCTGCGAGCGCCTCGACCATGAGACCTGCGCCGAGAACTGAAAGCCGGTCGTGCACATCGCCCGTCGTGTCGCTTTCGCTGATCGGCGTTGTCGCCGTCAGCATGACCGGACCCGTGTCGAGCCCGATCTCCATCTTCATCACCTGCACGCCGGTGAGTGTATCGCCTGCCATGACCGCGCGATGGATCGGCGCTGCACCGCGCCAGCGCGGCAGGATCGAACCGTGCAGGTTGAAGCATCCAAGACGGGGCGCATCGAGTATCGCCTTGGGCAACAGCAGCCCGTAGGCAACCACCACCGCCACATCGAGCTGCAGGGCCGCAAACGCATCGCGGTCGTCCTGCGCCTTGAAGTTGAGCGGCGTGCGGACCTCGATGCCGTGCTTTGCGGCGGCCACGTGAACAGCCGTCTGCCGCAGCTCCTTGCCTCGGCCCGCCGGGCGCGGCGGCTGGGAATAGACACAGGCAACGTCGTGGCCCGCCGAAATGATGGCTTCCAGCGTCGGTACAGCGAAATCGGGCGAACCCATGAAGGCAAGGCGAAGCGTCATGGCGGCCCTTCTATCCAAAGAGTTCGCAATCCGAAACCTCTGGCGGACAGCAGCGAACGCGCTAGCGTGCCCCACCTTCCGGGAGCCTTTCATGATCCGCCTTGCCGTCCTGCTCGCCTGCGCCTCTGCCCTTGCCGCCTGTGGGGGCGAACCGGCCAAGCCAACAGCTGCAGACGCCAATGGGCCGGGCTATGGCGGCGCCAAGGGCGCAGACCTGTCGATCGAGGCGATCGAGCCCAAGGACGAAGCCGTCACGGTGGGTCAGGCCGGCGACGATCCCGCCGATATCGCCCGTTACATCCTCGCCAATGGCGCGGCCGGCATCATCTCGCCTGACGGGACAAAGATCGCCATGAACTGGCGCATCACCGGCGCGCCCCAGCTATGGGTCGTTCCGGTCGAAGGCGGCCAGCCCAAACAGCTGACCTTTGGCAACGGCATCACCTTCTTCCGCTGGACGCCGGATTCGAAAGCCATCGTCTATGGCGCCGACAACAACGGCAATGAGCAGGAAAGCTTCAACCTGATCACCGCCGATGGCGTCGTCGAGCAGGAGTTGCTCGCGGCCAAGGATGGCGCCTTCCGCATCTTTGGAGATTTCCTGCCGGATGGTCAGTCGCTCCTGTTCGCCTCGCCCGAGCGCAACGGCGCGGACTTCGATGTCTATATGGCCTCCCCCGAGGGCCCGCCGAAGTTAATCAGCGAAGGCCATCTCGGCACCTATGTTCAATCTGTCTCGCCGGATGGATCGACCGCCATCGTCACCGAAGGCGTCGGCGAAGATTCCGACAAGCTCATGCTGCTCGACATCGCGAGCAAGAAGCTCACCACGATCGCCGCGCCCGATCCGCGCGCCAATCACGCGAATGGCGACTTCGCCTGGGCGCCCGACAGCAAGGGCTTCTACTTCGCCAGCAATGAAGGCCGCGAATTTTCAGCTCTCGCCTTCCACGACATCGCGGCCAACAAGACGACAATCCTCCACGAAGCCAGCTTCGATATCCAGAATGTCGCGCTCTGCGGCCCCACTGGAAAATGGCTCGCCTGGAGCACCAATGAAGACGGCTTCTACAAGCTGTCGATCCAGGACCTGGCTACAAAGAAAATGCTGGCGACGCCTGCGCTTCCCGAAGGCGTCTACGGCCTCAACTGCAGCCTCAAAAGCACGAAGATGGCGATCAACGTGAATGGCTGGGCAACGCCCGGCGACATCATGGTGCTCGACATCGCCACCGGCAAAACCTCGACTGCCTTCACGGGTAGCCTCGCCGGCCTCGATCCGAAACGCCTCGTGAGACCCGTCTCGGTGCGCATGAAGGCGCAGGACGGCGTACAGCTGCAGGGCCTGCTCTACCTGCCCGACACCGCCTCGCGAAGCGGCGCCGCCAAGCCGCCCGTCGTCTTCCAGGTGCATGGCGGCCCAACGGGCCAGAGCCTCGCCAACTTCGACAGCGCGGCACAATACTATGCAGACCGCGGCATCGCAGTTTTCAGGCCGAACGTGCGCGGCTCTACCGGTTTCGGGCGCACCTTCGTGACACTCGACGACCAGAAGAAGCGCCTCGACAGCGTGCGCGACCTCGCCGACATGCTCGCCTTCCTGAAAACCGACGGGCGCGTCGATGCCGATCGTGCGGCGGTGATGGGCGGCTCTTATGGCGGCTACATGGTCAACGCCGTCGTCGGCGCCTATCCCGATGCGTTCGACGCGGGCGTCTCGATCTTTGGCGTCGGCAACTGGGTCAGCGGCCTCGAGATCGCTTCACCTGGTCTGAAAGCGTCCGACAAGATCGAGTATGGCGACATCGCCGATCCCGAATGGAAGAAATTCTACACCGAGATCTCGCCCGTCAATAACGCCGACAAGATCAAGATCCCCATGCTCTACGCCCACGGCATGATGGATCCGCGCATCGACATTTCGGAGACCGAGACGATGGTGAAGGCGCTGCGCAAGAACGGGATCGCCGCCACGTTCATCCGTTTCCCGGACGAGGGCCATGGCTGGCGCAAGCTGAAGAACCGGCTGTTCTATTATCGCCAGGAAGCCGCGTTCCTCGAGAAAAACCTCCTGCCAGATGCGGCGAAGTGAGGGTCGACCAGACGCCCGCCCGTGCTAGACTGCGGCCATGGAACTCAAGCCCACCGAAATCGCCCTGATCGTCATTGCGATCGTCGGCCCGACCGTTTTTCTCGTGCTGGCTTTCGTGCCGGGCGGGCTGAACTTCATCGGCGACATCGCGATGGATCCCGTGCGCGGACCCATCGTCTTTTTCGGCGGCGCAGCTGCGCTCTTTGTGGTGCTGGCCTGGCGCATCTATCGCCGCATCCGCCCCGCCGAGCGCAAGCCCGTTCCAACGGTTGAGCATGTCAGCCCAACGCGCATGCCGAAGGTCGAGGGCTCAAAGGCGGTCGAGCAATTGAAGAACCGCAAACCGTCCTAGCCCGCCGTAAGCGCCGTGTAGCGCATCGCGAACAGCAGAGCGGCCACAAACACCCCGCCGAGAAAGACCGGCGTCGCGAACTTCTTTACATAGTGAAATGTCAGCGCCTGCACGATCGCGAGCGCGATGTAGATCGGCCATGCGGACAGCAGTCCCATCAAGGTCGGCGCAGGCATGCCGGCAAACGGATCCACGCCCGCTTCGATCTTCGGCCACGCCGCTGGCATCACGCCGCCAAGCCAGATCAGGAAAATCGCCGCGACAAAAACGGCCACATGCTTGGCCCACTCAACCGGTTTCATTCAGGTGTCCTCAGAACGGCAGCTTGAAGCCGGGCAGCATGCCGCCCAGCCCGCCGGTCGCCTGTTTCATCGCATCGGCCATGGCATCGTCCAGCTTGCGGCGCGCATCTGCGTGCGCCGCCTTCACCAAATCCTCGACCATCTCCTTGTCGGCCGGTTGGAGCAGCGAAGGATCAATGGCGAGCGCGGCCAGTTCGCCCTTGCCCCTCAGAGTCACCTTCACCATGCCGCCGCCCGCCGATCCCTCGGCGGTGATCTCTTCCATCTTCGCCTGCGCTTCCTGCAGGCGCTGCTGCATCTGCTGCGCCTGGCGCATGATGTCGGACAGGTCTTTCATTCGTCGTCCTCACGCTCTTCGGGGTCCGGAATAGTCTCTTCCACGCGGTCGCGATAGCTGAAGTCGACATGGATCACGTTTGCGCCCTGCGCCGCGTTTGACGGAAAGTCTTCCAGATCGTCTGCTGCATCCGCATCGTCGACCCGCAGCACACGAGCCCCTGGAAACACGCGCAGCGCTTCCGCCACGCGCGGGATCGCCTCGATCGCACGCATCTTCTCGACGCCCTTGCGCGTCCGAAGCTCCTTCACGCTTTCCGCGCCGCCATCGTTCGATTGCAGCACGTCCCACTCGACTCGCGTGACATCCTCCAGCCAGTCCTTGATGCGCTGGGACAGGTTGTGCGGTGCGTTGGGCGCAGCCGTGTAACGGAAATGACCGAAGTCGATCTCGGCCGGCCGCACGAAACGCTCGATGTCATACTTGAGCTCAATCTCGCGCCGCGCATCGAGTTCGGCCACGATCTCCCGCAGCGACGACAGGCGCACGATGTCGCCATGCTCTTCCTCGTGTGCCTGAGGCGCGAGCGCCGACGGCGTCACGACGCGCCCGGTTTCCACGCGCCCAGGTTCCATGCGCCCAGTTTCCACGCGCCCAGTTTCCACGCGCATGGTCTCGACACGCGCCGGGGCGCGTGGCGCTTCAGGTTGGGACTTTGGGCTCGGCACAGCGGCCCCGGCCGCAAGAAGTCGCGCCGCATCTTCCGGCGATGGCAGGCTGGTGACAGCGGTCAGGCGCAACACCACCATCTGCGCCGCTGTCGGCGGATCAGGCGCCCGGGCGCAATCCTCGAAACCCTGCAGCAGCATGCGCCACATCCGCGCCGATTGCGCGGGCGACACCAGTTCGCCCATCGCCTTCGTCCGCTTGGCCCATTCCTGCGGGCCGGCGAAAACGTATGCATCCTTCAACGCCTGGGCGCGGCTGATCTCGACCACGACATCCATCAGGTCCTTGATCAGCACCGGCGCATCCGCGCCCTGCTCCAGCAGCGCCGACGCCTCGTTCAACGCTGCCTTGTGGTCTGCGGCGATGATCCGATCCATCAGGTCGAGCACGCGCGAGCGATCCGCGAGGCCCAGCATGTCGCGCAGCTGCTCGGCGCTGACTTCCCCGCCTTCACCCTGCACGATGGCCTGATCCAGGATGGACAGTCCGTCGCGCGCCGATCCCTCCGCGGCGCGCGCAATCAGCGCCAGCGCCTCGCTGGAAACCTTGGCGCCCTCCTGTCGGGTAATATTCCCCAGATGCTCGGCCAGCGCTTCGGTGGAGAAGCGCTGCAGGTTGAAACGCTGGCAGCGCGACAGCACCGTCACCGGCACCTTGCGGATTTCCGTCGTCGCGAAGATGAACTTCACATGCGGCGGCGGTTCTTCCAGCGTCTTGAGCAGTGCGTTGAACGCCGCCGTCGACAGCATGTGAACTTCGTCGATGATGTAGACCTTGTAGCGTGCACTCACCGGCGAATAGCGCGCCCCATCCAGCAGGTCGCGCATGTCCGACACGCCCGTGTGCGACGCCGCATCGAGCTCCAGCACGTCCGGATGCGTTCCCGCCATGATCGACGTGCAATGCACGCCCGGCGGGTCCAGCACCATCGACGGCTGGTGCACATCCCTGGTTTCGTAATTCAGCGCCCGCGCCAGCAGTCGCGCCGTGGTGGTCTTCCCCACCCCGCGCACACCGGTCAGCATAAAGGCGTGGGCGATCCGCCCGGTCTTGAACGCGTTGGTCAGCGTCCGGACCATCGCCTCCTGCCCGACCAGGTCCTCGAACCGCGTCGGCCGGTATTTGCGCGCCAGCACCTGATAGGCCGCCGGCGCCAGCGGCGTGTCATCCCCGAACATGGATGCGGTCAGCGTGTCGCGCGGTTCCGCGACATCGTCCTCAGGCCCGTCTTCGGGCGGTTTCGGGGGCTTCTTCCCTGCCATGGGGACTATATGGCCCAGCCGAACCGGAATCGCCAACTCGCGTATGGCAACCCGCAGATTCTGCTGTGGAATGACTGAAATCGGTGAGGTGCAGGCTGGTCACGACCCAAGCTAAACTCGTTACGGCTGCTTCCTTCCGGACCTGACCGGGTTGGCGAACCGCTCGTCCGCAACCAACCTGCCACTTTCTTATAGGAAGCCGCGCGCTGGCCTGCAATGTTCCCCCATCGCTTTGTTAGGTGCGTCGCTGAGTCGTGGGGTTCGCGTGTTCTGCTGCAGACCTATGTCCTCGCCGGGGACTGACATCGTTAACGGGTGTCCACTAGGGGCAGTCCGATGAGCAGCCACGTTTTCATCAGCTATGGCCGGGGTGACCGCGAGATCGTCGCCGCTATCGCCCGCCGCCTCGAGGAGCGGGGTCTCTCGGTCTGGTATGACGCCCGCATCGCCAGCGAGGACGGCTTCAACGACGAGATTGCCGCAGCCCTCCGGGAAGCAGCCATCACCGCGCTGTTCTTTTCCGACGAATGCAACACCTCCCGTCAGGTCGCCGCTGAACTCGCGCTGGCCGATGCACTTGGCAAACCCGTCGTGCCCATCCTGATGGAAGCGGCCACCCCGCGCGGCCCGCTCCTGTTCGACCTCGCCGACCGCTGCTGGCTGCAGGCTTACCCCGAGCCACGCCTCCACGCCGACGCACTCGCGAGCCTGCTCGCCCACATCGCAGGCCTTCACCCGCCGGGGGCGCCGCCGCAGGTCGCGCCGACCAATCCCGACGCTTATGTCGGCCGCCAGGATTCCGACGGCAGTCCCAGCCAGCACGTCACCGGCAAGACCTACCGCATCCTCAACGCCATCACGCTTGGCCTCTATGGCCTTGCGGCGAGCCCGCGTGCGATACGGAGCTTTGAGTCCAACATCAGGAAGCCCTAGTTGCCCACCCGGTCCGAACCGCTTTCCAAAGCCGCCGCTGAAATTCCGCTCGTGCCCCACGGTCTCGACCGCGCGGCGCACCATCGCCGTGACACGGCCTGGCTCGACGCCGCCTTCGCTTCCGACACGGTGCAGATCCTGCTGATGCGCGAGGGATCACCCCTGGTCGAAGGCTCAGCGCCGCCGGCGCCGCCCGCACGGATAGGCGCCGCAGCCGGTCCGATGCGCCCCCTCCTCTGGCTCGGCGCGCAGGCCGGCATGCTCAGCCCGAAAGCCACGCGGCTTTTCCTCGGCGAAAACGAAAAGGGCTCGCCCGTCTTCGCGCTCGACCTCCCAGCCAGCTTCAGTCTCGACTCATCCCCCATCGCCGGCCTCGGCGTGTTTCAGGATTTTCGCGCGGCCGCCTCGGGCCTGTCGCCGTTCGAAGGCGGCGCCGCAGCGACGGCGCGCGCCCTGTTTGAATGGCACAGGGCTCATGGGTTCTGCGCCAACTGCGGCGAGCGCACCACGGTCCAGGAAGCCGGCTGGAAGCGCAAATGCGGCGATTGCGGCCGCGAGCATTTTCCGCGCACCGATCCCGTCGCCATCATGCTTGCCGTACGCGGCGATAAATGCCTGCTCGGCCGACAGGCTGCGTGGCCCAAGGGCTTCTGGTCCTGCCTCGCCGGCTTCGTCGAGCCCGGCGAAACGCTGGAGCAGGCCGCCGCCCGCGAGATCCTTGAAGAAGCTGGCGTCCGCTGCACAACCAGCGCCGACTATCTTTTCTGCCAGCCTTGGCCCTTCCCGTCATCGCTGATGGTCGGCCTCATCCTCGAGGCCGATGGCGAGGACATCACCGTCGATACCTCAGAGCTTGAAGCCGCGCGCTGGTTCACCCGCGAAGAAACGGTGTCGATGATGGCGGGCACGAATCCCGAAGCCTTCGCCCCGCCCCGCTTCGCCATCGCCCATCACGTCATCAAGGCGTGGCTGGACCGCGGTTAGAGGACAAACAGCGGCACTTCATCCGGCAGCGGATCGATCATCTTCGCCAGCCGCGGGTCGTCGAGACCCTTGCCATAGGCTTCGGCATAGATGCGCCGCAGCCACTCCTCCAGCACCATCACCGGGACGCTGTGCACGTCGGGATGGATCATCGCCAGCAACAGCATCGGCGGTGGTCGGCCGAACGCCTCCAGCGGTAGCAGGTAGTCCAGACCGTTGAGCTGCCGGCAACCGAGGCGTTTGTAGAATTCCAGCCGCTTCGCCTGTTCTTCCGAACCCGTATTGGCGTCCACCTCGATCAGCGCCGTGCGCTCGATGCCGATCAGCTGTCGGCTCGCCAGCAGCAGGTGAGAGCCGATCTTGTTGCCCCGGGCTTCAGGCGTCACGGCTGCGTATTCGAACAACCAGAAATCGCCACCTTCCGGAACCCAAGACACCGCGAAACCGATGATCACCTCGTCCAGCCTTGCGACCACGAAACGGTAATCCGGTCGCTGGATAAGAGCCCTGAATTCCGCCTCCGGTCTCTGCTCGGTGCGCAGGATCGCCTCGCGATACAGCGCATAGACATGGTCGAGCCCTGCTGCGTCGTCTGGTTCAAGCTGGCTGATGCGAATCTCGGGCATGGGGTCCTCTCGCAGCAATCCTTGCACGACCCCGAAAATGAAAACACCCCGCGAAGCAATCGCGGGGTGTCTCCTGTCAGACCGGCGCTTTGGTAAGCGCTGGATCGTTAGAACGAGCGAACGTAGGACAGCGAGTAGGCGTCCGCATTGCCCACGTCATAGTCGTGACGGGTCCAGTCGAGACGGATGCCGTCGACCGGAGTCAGGTTGAACGTACCGCCAGCGCCATAGGCGATGCCGCTTTCATCGCCACCCGGCGAGGTTTCGATGCGCGAGGCGCCGACGCGCGCGAACACGTCGAACGACGGGCTGATCGGCAGCTTGCCGACGACGAACGCGCCGAGTTCGCTGTCGAGATCGGTGCCGCTGTCGCCTTTGACGCCGACCGAGCCTTCGCCTTCGATGGCGAAGTTCGGCGTCAGGTTAACGCCAACGCGCGCAGTCACTGCGCCGAGATCAGCGCCGCCGTCGCCATCGATCTGCGAGTAACCGCCGGAGACGTAGACGCCGGACGTCTGCGCTTGCGCAGTCATGAAGGCGGGAGCAACCAGCATCGAAGCGGCTGCGAGAGCAAGTTTCAGTTTCAT
>CALRWU020000028.1:0-13579 GCA_943371945.1 Azorhizobium sp. AG788 | reverse complement strand
ATGACGATCGATGCCTACCGCATAGACGTGGACAACCGCATTGTGCTGTCGGAAAACCTGACGGCGCAGAACGTGCGCGACTATCTGACGACGCAGGGCTTTGTCGGCGCCGGCGGCGGCCGCTTCTTCATCAACGGCGTCGACACCGAGACGCAGGGCGTGGACCTTGTCGCGAACTACTCCTTCCCGGAAACCCCGGTCGGCCAGTTCGACGTCACCTTCGGCCTCAACCTGTCGAACACTGACGTGACCAAGGTCCCGTCGATCCCGGTGCTCTCCGCTCTCACCCCGGCGCCGGTCCTGTTCGGCCGCGCCAACACGCTGACCTTCGAGGAGGGCTCGCCCGCCGACAAGGAAACGCTGTCGGTTGACTGGACGCTCGGCGCGATCAGCGCCACGATCCGCGCCATCCGTTACGGCGAAGTTGTCCAGCCGGACAACAACCCGATCTTCGACCAGACGCTGTCCGCCAAGACCGTGCTCGACCTCGAAGCCCGCTTCGCCGCGACCGACAACCTCACCCTGTCGCTCGGCGCCGACAACCTGTTCGACGAATATCCGGATGCGTTCCCGGTCGCTCTCAACACGACCGGCAACACGCCCTTCTCGAACTACTCGCCCTTCGGCTACTCGGGCCGCTTCGTCTACGTTAAAGCGGGCATGACCTTCTAAGGTTCATCACCCGATCAAACGACAAACGCGCCGCAGGCAACTGCGGCGCGTTTTGTTTTGCGCATACCGCGCTACTCAACAAAAAAGCCCGCCCCGGTTTTTCCGGAGCGGGCCTTTGTTTGGTCTGAAGCCGCGCTTCACTTCATCTTCGTCGATGCGCCGCCAAGCTTCAGCGGCATGCTCATGCCGGGCCAGTCGGTGGGCTGGCCGTCCTTCAGACCGGGCGTGTACTTCATCTTGGCGATCGCCTCGGTGACTTTGGCGTTGTAACCCTCTGGCGTGCAGTTGGGCTGGATGTCTTTCGGTTTACCGTCGGCGCCGACGGTGAACTTCACCTGGCACACGCCTTCCACCTTCATCTGCGCCATGGCGGCGGTCATGATCTTCTGGTCGGCGCCCTCTTCCATCTTGGGCGACTTCTCACCGCGCGGATCGGGGCCAGCTGCGCCTGCGCCATAGTTGAAGGTCTGGCGGAACGGGAACGAATCGAAAAACTCGTGATCGAACACTTCCGGGTCCCACGATCCCGTCTCGATGGTGCGGACGATGTAGGGCGCCATCTCGGGGTGGGTGCAGTCGACCGTGATGTCCTTGGCCTTGCCGTTGACCGCGACAATGTATTCGCCGGTGCAGGATCCGCTGACCTTAAGCGCCGCCTGGCCCTCCTTCATTGCCGTGACGTCGAACTGGCCGATCTGCTTGGCCGTCCTGTCGGGCAGGTCCGTCTTCTGGGCGAACGCCGGGGCCGTCAGGGCCATGGCGGCGGCCGCCACATAGATCCACTTCAGCATGTCTTCCTCCGCTGCCGCGGGCAGCTCATCCTAGTGGCCGCCAGCTGGTGTAAGCATGGAGTATAACGCCCCCCGCGACGCGTCGAAGGGAAAAAGGCGCCGCACAACAGCCTGTTTGCAGCTTATCCTGCTCACGCGACCGTGAGCCGCAGGCCGCCTGGTGCGGAAACAACACACAACCCGCCTGCTTCCCAGTCTCTTGTGCATGTGCGAATAGCCATGGCTCGCCGTTGCTGCGGCGCGTGCTAGCGTGTGAACAGACAGGACAGGCTGCAAACGGCATGAGCGGTATTCGAACCATCGGCGTTATCGGCGCAGGACAGATGGGCAACGGCATCGCCCACGTCTGCGCCCTCGCGGGCTTCGACGTCATCCTCAACGACGTGTCGGCCGACCGGCTGGCCGCCGGCATGAAGACGATCGAGCGCAACATGGACCGGCAGGTTCATCGCCAGATGATCACCGCCGATGCGCGCGACGCCGCCATGCGCCGCCTGCGCAGCGCGACCAACCTCACCGGATTCGGAGAGGTCGATTTCGCCATCGAGGCGGCAACCGAGAAGGAAGCCGTCAAGCGCGCGATTTTCGACGAGCTGTGCAAGAGCGTGCGCAAGGATGCGATCCTCGCCACCAACACGTCATCCATTTCCATCACCCGCCTCGGCGCTGCGACCGACCGGCCGGAGCGTTTCATCGGCCTGCACTTCATGAACCCCGTGCCGCTGATGAAGCTGGTCGAGGTGATCCGCGGTCTTGCGACCGACCAGAAAACCTATGACGCCGCTGTCCACATCGTCGAGCGTCTCGGCAAGCACGTGACAAACGCGGAAGACTTCCCCGCCTTTATCGTCAACCGCGTGCTGATGCCGATGATCAACGAGGCCGTCTACACACTGTACGAAGGTGTCGGCACGGTGGAGTCGATCGACACCGCCATGAAGCTCGGCGCCAACCATCCGATGGGTCCGCTCGAACTCGCCGACTTCATCGGCCTCGATACCTGCCTCTCCATCATGCAGGTTCTGCACGATGGCCTGGCCGATACGAAGTATCGCCCCTGCCCGCTGCTGGTGAAGTATGTGGAAGCCGGCTGGGTCGGCAAGAAAGCCGGTCGCGGCTTCTACGACTATCGCGGCGACACACCGGTTCCGACACGCTGAGAAGAGGACCGGCTAGCCCGGCACAAATGAGCCCATGGCCGTCGTCCTGATCACTGGCGCCAACCGCGGCATCGGACTCGCGCTGGTCAAGGCCTACGCCAACCGCCGCGACAAGGTCATCGCCACAGTCCGCGCAACGTCCGATCGCACCGAACTCGACGCCTTCGTGAAGACCGCGCCGAAATGGATCGACGTCCTCGAGATGGACGTCGCCGACGCCGCCGAGATCGGCCGGGCGCGCCGCAAGCTCGAGGCCGAGCCGATCGACGTGCTGATCAACAACGCCGCCATTGGCGGGCCAGAACGGCAGACCGCCACCGACATGGATTTCGACGGCCTTATCGAAACGCTGAACGTCAACACCATCGCGCCGCTGCGCGTCGCTACCGCCTTCCTGCCCAACGTGAAAGCCGCGAAGGGCAAGATCATCACCCTGTCGAGCCAGATGGGACAGGTGCAGTCCGCCTCCAGCGACAGTCTCGCCTATCGCGTCTCGAAAGCGGCCGTGAACAAGCTGATGCGCGGCCTCGCTGCCGAGCTCAAACCCCAGGGCATCCCGGTGCTGATCGTCCACCCCGGCTGGGTGAAGACCGACATGGGCGGCGAAGGCGCTCCGCTCACCTCGGACGAGAGCGCGGCCCAACTCCAGAAGCTGATCGACAAGCTCGATATCGGCGCGACTGGAAAATTCCTCGCGTGGAACGGCAAGGAGCTGGCGTGGTGATTGCGCGTCTGCGCACGGCTATGCTGGCCGCCGGCCTTCTCGCCGGATGTACGACGCCCGCCTTCGACGGACCGATCACGCCGCCGACTGTTGCGCGCATCGGCATGAGCATCGGCGTGAATGACAGGTGGATCGTCACCTACGTCCTGCCAGCGCCTGTCACCGAACTCGTTTTCAGACGCCAGCCCGACGACAGCCGCACGAAGGACTGGATCCCCATCCCGGGTTACGAGATCGTCCGCATCGACGGCGCTGAACGCATCCGTCGCACCAATGGCCGCCCGATGACAGAAGCAGGCTTTGCTGTCCCCGCCGCCTACCGCGATCTGCCGATGGACTACGCCCCGTTCTCGCCCTTTGGCGATGGCGGCATGCTCGCCTACACGGGACGCTTCTTCGCCTGCCCTACAGAATGCGCCGACGACGCAAGCTGGGAGATGCTCCTCAACGTCCCCGGCCGCACCGTCCTGGTCGATGGCGTGCGCTATCGCGACCAGGCGAAATGGACCGACAGCGCCGAAGGCCGCAACATCTATGTCGGCGAAACCGCGCCGGTGGAGACGCCCGACTTTCTGGCCGTGATCGACAAGGCGCTGCCTGATGCCATCCGCACGCAGCTTGCCGCCGACCTCCCCGGCTTCATGCATTACTTCGCAGACCGCATGGGCGCGCTGCCCGAACGCCCGATGCTGTTCGCCTCCTATGACATCCGCCCTACGAATGGCTTTGGCCGTCAGGGCGGCACGCTGCCCGGACAGGTGTTCGTGCATTTCTACGGGGAAGCGTGGCCAAAAGAGATGGCCAAGCCAAGCTTCGCTGGCGACCTCGCCTGGCACTTCGCGCACGAAGCCGGCCACCTCTATCAGCATCAGGTCTATGCGACCGGCGAGCAGAGCGCGTGGGTCCATGAAGGCGGCGCCGAAGCCTTCGCCGCCATTGCCATGCGCGCCCAGGGCAAGTCCGCCGAAGCCGACAGCCACATCGCGGCGTCTGCTGCGGACTGCAAGAAGAAGCTTGGTGCTCGCACGATCCACGCCGCGCTCGGCGAAGGAGAGTACCACGTCGCTTACAGCTGCGGCCTTCAGGTCAATCTCGCGCTCGACGCCGAACTACGCCGCATTGCGCCCGCATCAGAAGGCCTGTTCTCCGTCTGGCGCCGCTTCCAGGAACAGTCGAAGGGCCGCGAGCCAACCGAGGACGACTTCCTCGCTGCGATCGCCTTCATCGGTAATGCCGACATCGCCGCGCGTGTCCGCGACGTGGTGAGCAAGCCATCGCCCGCCTTCACCTTCTCTGCCGCGGACCCACAGTGGTAGGCCAGGCGCCGCCGCCGACCAGCTCGGGCTGGCGCCTTGGTCTCTACTGGACCTATGTCGTCCTGCTCTCGATCGCCTCGATCTTCTATCTTGCCGTTGCCTCGCCAATCATCCGGCCGACCCTGCCGACGCATCCCGCGCACCTGCTGTTCTGCATCATCGCCGGGATCGCCATCGCAGACGCCGCAGCCCATGCGCTCGCAGACATTGCAGGCATCTGGAAACCGCACGATCTCGGCGGTGCCGAGAAACGCCGCCAGAAGTTCAACCCGCGTAAACTGCTGCTCGCCGATACGAGGCGCCTCCTCTCGCATCTCACCGCTATCCCCATCGTCGGCCTGATGGCGTTCGCTTACACGTTGCTCTCCCCGAACATTCAGGCCCGCCTCTTCGGCGCGGCCGTGGGCGAAGGCGCGGTGTTCCTGAACTTCTTCGCGCAGACGCTGCTCGGCGGCCTCGAAGTCTTCGCTTTTTTCCTGAGCCATGAAGCCCGCTCGACCCTGCGCGAAAACCTGCACCTCACCGAACTCGTGCCCGCTTCCTTCGAAGCCGGCGCCATTCTCGCTGGCCTCAAGCTCTACGGCCTGCTGGTGATTGTCTCGACGCTACGCCTGGCCGGCGCACCGATTGTGTTGTTCCGGACGTGGCGGCGGAGCCAGAATGGGGCTCGAAAGAGAATGGGGAAGTAGCGGCTTAAGAGATCAGGTGCGGCTTCCAGTCCTCGTCGACGATACTGGTGATTGCGCCGCCGAATGTGATCGTGTCCTCGTGCGAACAATAGATGACCCAGTCGCCAAGATCAGAGGTCCACACGCGCTCGCCATATGTGCCGAAGGATATGTAGCTGAAGACGACCCGTGAGGCGTCCACACATACGCCGCCGCCAGAGAATTCGTGCAGTTCCAGAATTCGCGTCTCGCTTCGCTTTTTGAGGAAACTGCGTATTCGCGCCTCGGGCTTGAGCGGCTGCACCGCAGACAGATCATACGCAATCAATGAAGGGTGAGTGCGATCGCCGATCGGATACCAATAGCTTGTATCCTTCATGCCCCAACGTGCGGCCAGATTCGCCTTAAGCGTCTTCACCTCGCCGTCACTCAGCGACCTGCGATAGAATAGCGGTTGCCTGTAAATGGCGGCATATGGATCGAATGCCAACACCGCGGTGACAAAGGCATCCCGCTCTTCTTCGCAGGCGTTTTGCGCGACCGGATTGTTGAGCTCTGGCCCAAACACCAGTGGTGCCACTTCCGCAAGCCTAATTATTAGCTGCCGTAGCTCCTCCGGGTCAGGCAAGTCATCGCTATCGATGCGCTCGATGGCGTCGAGGATAGCGTCCAGCTGTCGATAGCGCGGAAAGATGCCCCAACTCTTCGCGTTGAACTTCGACCCAGTCGATGGCTTGTACAGCCTCATCCATTTTGCGGATTCTTCGATGCAATGCCGCCTCGCAAAACAGTGAAGCAGATAAGCTGGCGTCATATGTCCTCAGTTCAAATCCCGCATCGCCGCCGTCATCATCGGCCCGATCTCATCGTGCAGCACCAGGTCGGCCATGTCGTCCAGCGGCGTCGGTTCGCGGTTCACGATCACCAGCCGCGCGCCATACTGCTTGGCCTTCACGGGAAACAGCGCCGCCGGCGTCACCACCAGCGATGAGCCCAGCACCAGGAACAGGTCCGACTGCTGGGTCTCCGCTTCGGCCCGCAGCATCGGCTCCTCCGGCATCGACTGGCCGAACGAGATGGTCGCCGTCTTCACCAGCCCGCTGCACGCGCGGCAGCTCGGTATCTCGCCCCGATCGACGAACACCGGCCGCAATTCTTCCAGCTCATGCCGCGTCCCGCACTCCAGACAGGTCGCATAGCTGGCATTGCCGTGCAGCTCGATCACCTTGCCATCGGCGATTCCCGACGCCTGGTGCAGGTTGTCGACATTCTGCGTGATCACCGCCGACGCCTTGCCGCTGGCCACCAGCCGCGCCACGGCGAAATGCCCCGGATTTGGCTCTTTCCCGACCCACCCGGCCGCGCCCGAAAACACCCGGGTCCAGGCCTCGCGCCGCTTGGTCTCGCTGCCCACGAATTCCTGGAAATAAATCGGCTTCATCTTCGACCAGACGCCGCCCGGCGAACGGAAATCCGGGATGCCGGACTCCGTCGAGATGCCCGCGCCCGTGAACACCACGATCCGTTCCGCATCGCGCAGGTAACGCGCCAGCAATTCCGCCGCCGATCTAGCCATCGCTGAACCATGCGCAAAAGCACGAAACTGGCAAGCCACACTGACGATTCAGGCGCGTTTGCCTGTGCAACGCGTATGGACAATCCGGGGCCTTTGCATCTAGCTCGGCTACACACGTGCATTGGGGACCGGGAAGACATGTCGAGACTATTCCGCAAGCTCGTCGCGGCTGGCTTCCTTGCGGCCAGCAGCGGTCTCGCCCCTGCTGCGTATGCTCAACCCTCCCCGCCGGACTTTGGCGATGACGCCAGCCGCTGGTCCAATGACAGCGAATGCGACGATCCCCGCTTCGAAGGCGAGGGCATGAGCCCTGGCCTCTCACTTGACGACGACATCGGCCATGACGCCACCGACTGCCGCGCAGCCTGGGGCTCGGGAAGTATCGCTCTCGCAAGCCAGTCCGATGCCGATGCGCCCGACTTCGGCGACGATGCGAGCGACTGGGCCAAGGACGATGAATGCGACGACCCGCGTTTTGAGGGCCCGGGCATGACCGGCACCACCCTGCTCGACCAGGACATCGGCCACGACGCCACCGACTGCGCCGCCGCCTGGAATGACGGTCGGCTGCAGCTCATCGGCGACTGGGAAGGCGATACGCCTGATTTCGGCGACGACGACAGCGACTGGGCCAATGACGACGAATGCGATGATCCCCGCTTCGAAGGCGATGGCATGACGGCGACCGACCTGCTGCAGGAAGACATGCTCCATGACGCCACAGACTGCAGCGCCGCGTTTGAGGCCGGCACGATCACCCTGCGCTGAACCTGCGGACATTGCAGAATCTTCTGAAGAGTCAAAGGCCGGCAAAATGCGTGCTGGTGCGCTTCATTTCTGATTCGCTTTTCGCGTGGAGGCGTTGCAGAATTTGCTCACAGAGCCTCCCTCAGGGGCCGTGTGGGGTTTGGTGATGAAGTTCCGCGATCTGCTGAACAATGATCAGCTCATCCTGGTCGCGTGCCAGGACTGCGGTGGCAAAACGCCCGTTGATCCCGCCCTTCCCGCACTCGAACATGGCGTCGATGCCGATGTCGACCGCTTGCGGGCCGAACTGCACTGCCCTGTCTGCGGATCGTCCGACGTCGAACTCCGCGCGCATTCGCCCGTCGCCCACGGCATCGTCGCGCAGACCCGTGCGTCCGAACGCGCCTGACGCCTCCTCCGCCTGCTCCACCCCGCGATCGAGAGCTTCATGAAATATGTCCGCATGCCGATCGAGATCGAGTCGCCCGAGGAGCAGGGCTACGACACGATCCGCTACAACCTCTCCGAAAGCTCGATGCGGGATCGCAAGCTGTCCGATCTCGGCCTCGGTGTTGATGATCTCGTGCTGGCCTACGGCGCCCATCGCGGCGCGCCCGGCCTGCTCGGCCTGATCGCTGCGAACGCCAAAGTCACCGATGCAGACGTGCTCTGCACTGCCGGCGCTGCCGCCGCGCTCTTCATCATCGCGACCACGCTGCTGGAAAAGGGCGATCACCTCGTCGTCGTGAGGCCGAACTACGCCACCAACATCGAAACGCCGCGCGCCATCGGTTGCGACATCGACTATGTCGATCTCTCGTTCGAAGCTGGCTTCCAGCTCGACGTCGATCGCCTCGAAAGCCTGATCCGCCCGAACACCAAGCTTATCTCCGTGACGACGCCACACAACCCCACCGGCGTCGCCCTCTCCGAGGCAACCCTGCGCCGCCTGATCAGTATCGCAGAAACGCGCGGCATCCGGCTGCTGGTGGACGAAACCTACCGCGAGATGTCCTTCATCCCGAAACTTCCGGTCGCCGCCAACCTCAGCCCCAGCGCCATCAGCGTCGCCTCGATGTCGAAATCCTACGGCATCCCCGGCATCCGCGTCGGCTGGATCATCAACCGCGATCCGAAACTGATGGAACGCTTCCTCGCCGCAAAAGAGCAGATCGGCATCTGCGGCAGCATCATCGACGAACAGATCGCGGAAGTCGCTCTTGGCCAGGGCGCGCAATGGCTCGCCAGCGTCGCCAAGGATCTCAGCATCGGCGTCGAAACCGTCGCGACCTGGATCAAGTCAGAGCCCCGCCTCGATTGGGTCCGCCCCTCCGGTGGCTGCGTCTGCTTCCCCCGCATCCGCGCCGACGCCGGCATCGACCTCGAACGCTTCTACCACGTCCTCTCCGCCGACCACGCAGCCTGCGTCGGCCCCGGCCACTGGTTCGAGCAGGACAAGCGCCACATGCGCATCGGCTTCGGCTGGCCGCTTCCCGCCGAACTGGAGGGTGGCCTCGCAGCCATCTCCGCCAGCCTGGATGCCGCCAAACGCTGAGCGCTTGCCTGCCCCGACCCGCAGTCCTATCCCTGCCCGGATAAAAAACTCAGGGAGACGCACATGGCCGACCTTCTGGAAACGAAACAGGACGGCGTCGCCATCCTCACCATGAACCGCCCGGAAGCGCGCAACGCGCTGTCGGCCGACATGCTGGCCGCCCTGCTCGAAGCCCTGCCGCGCCTCGCCGCTGATCCGGACGTCGGTGCTATTATTATCACCGGTTCTGGCGGCGCCTTCTGTGCGGGCGGCGACGTCAAAGGGTTTGCTGCAACCGAAGGCGGCGCCAACCACGGCCGCTCGCCGGAACAGGCCGCCTACAGCCTCCGCCAGAACATGGAAGTGTCGCGCTGGCTGCACGACATGCCGAAGATCACCGTCGCCGCCATCCCCGGCGCGGCCGCCGGCGCCGGCCTCTCCATCGCCCTCGCCTGCGACTTCCGCCTCGCCGCCAAGGGCGCAAAGATCACCACCGCCTTCGCCAAAGTCGGCCTCTCCGGCGATTTCGGCGGCACCTATTTCCTCACGCAACTCGTCGGCTCAGCGAAGGCCAAGGAACTCTACCTGCTTTCCGACGTGATCCTTGCTGAAGAGGCCGAGCGCCTCGGCGTCGTCAACCGTACGGTCGAGCCTACTGTGCTCCAGCAAGAAGCGCTCACGCTGGCCAGGCGCTTCGCCAATGGCGCACGCATCACGCAGGGCCTGATGAAGAAGAATCTCAATACCGCCGAAAAAGGCGACCTCGCCCTCTCCTTCGACACCGAAGCGATGAACCACTCGCGCAGCGCGCAGACGGCGGACCACGCCGAAGCCGCCAAAGCCTTCGTCGAAAAGCGCGCACCAGTTTTCAAGGGACGATAAGGCTTCAAGGGCCGATAAGCCTACCTTACGTCGCGCTTCGCCCTACATGGCGCTCATGCTGTGTTTGATGCAGCGCAATCCGCGCCGCGCCTGCAGAGCTAGCCTGCTTCCGACGCAGGCAGCCTGCGGAGGGCCCAACGATGTCCAGAGTGGGAGGACTAATCGCGACGGCGCTACTGCTCGCCGCCTGCGTCACCGAACCGACGCCAGCCTGGAAATCCGGCGACGCGGCGGTCGGCCATCAGGTGGCAAAGGATAACTGCGCCTCGTGTCACGCCGTCGAGCGCACGGGCGACAGCCCGAAACTGGGCGCGCTTCCTTTCCGCAACATCCTCGCGGGCTACCGTCCCGACTGGCTGGCCGACGACCTGCACACCTCGCAAGCCATCGCGCCCGGCCGCATGCCAGTCTTCCATTTCGGCGAGGGGCATGAGTACGACATCATCGCATGGATGCTCAGCATCCAGGACGCGCCGATCCGCGAGCCCGCAGAATAACGTCAATTTCGCTATCGTTCTCAAACGATAGCGTCGATGTGTAGGCGCTCATCCAATTTGAGAACCGCTCTCAAACTTGTGCGAAGCCTTGTTTTACAGGCTTTCCCTTGCGCAAGCGTGTTGAAGCTGTCGAGATATTCCGTCTGCGCACGCCACTCGCGCGATTGGCGTTCTCGAATGGTCACGTTATGAATTGCCCAAGGGCGCGCTCCTTCGCAGGTGCGCGCGCGTCGCGGGTTATAAAAAATTGGGCGAGGAACCGGGATCCTGATCCGGAACACGCCCGCGGAGCACCATATGGCTAGCTACACACTCAACGTGAATGGAAAGACCGAAACGGTCGATGTGGACGGCGCAATGCCGCTCCTGTGGGTCCTGCGCGACAAGCTGGACCTGAAAGGCACCAAGTTCGGTTGCGGGGTCGCCGCTTGCGGCGCCTGCACCGTGCATCTCGATGGCAAGGTCGCACGCGCCTGCGTCACCCCGATCTCCACCGTCGGCGCCCAGCGCGTCACGACGATCGAGGCGATCGGCCAGACCAAAATCGGACAGGCCGTCCAGAAAGCGTGGCTCGATGTCGACGTCATGCAGTGCGGCTACTGCCAGGCTGGCCAGGTGATGGCGGCCACGGCGCTGATCGCGACCAACGCCAAGCCCACCGACAAGGACATCGATACAGCCATGTCAGGCAATGCCTGCCGCTGTGGCACCTATGTCCGCATCCGCGAGGCCATCAAGACGGCCGCGGGCGTTGACACCAAAGACACGCGGGAGGTCTGAACCATGGCTGACGGTAACACCATCAACACCTCGCGCCGCTTCTTTCTGCTGGCCTCTGCGGCCGGCGGCGGTCTCCTCCTCTCCGGTTGCGTGACGCCGGCGGACACCACGGACGGCGCCCCGACGCTTGCGGCCACCCCCGCCAAGCCAGCCGCCCCCGTCGTCGACGTCAACGCGTTCGTCGCCATCTCGCCGGACGGCACCATCCGCATCATGGCGAAGAACCCCGAAATCGGTCAGGGCATCAAGACGATGCTGCCCATGCTGATCGCCGAAGAACTCGACGCCGACTGGTCGCGCGTCGTGATCGAACAGGGCGATGCCGACGCCACCCGCTATGGCATGCAGATCGCTGGCGGCTCGTTCGCCACGCCGATGCACTGGGACAACCACCGTCAGACCGGCGCTGCCGCCCGCGCCATGCTGCTGCAGGCCGCAGCAACGCGTCTCAACGTCTCGGTCGATGAACTTTCGACCCAGCCGTCCTTCGTCGTCCACACGGCTACCGGCAAGAAGATCGCCTATGGCGACCTCGTCGCCGACGCCGCCAAGCTGACCGCGCCGGACCTGAAAACGGTCAAGCTGAAGGATGCGAAGGACTACCGCATCATCGGCAAGCCGATGCGCAACTGGGACAGCCCGCGCATCGTTCGCGGCGAGCCGATCTTCGGCATCGACGTCAAGGTCGATGGCATGAAGTACGCCTACTTTGAAAAGGCCGCCGTCTTCGGCGCCAAGGTCGTCTCCGCCAACACGGACGAGATCAAGGCGCTGCCGGGCATCGTCGACTGCTTCATCGTGAAAGCCGGCCCGGCCAGCAACACGAAGATGGGCCTTTCCGAAGGCGTCGCGGTGCTCGCGGACGACTGGTGGACGGCCAAGGAAGCCGCTACCAAGAAGCTGAAAGTGCAGTGGGATGAAGGCGACACCTCCACCCAGGCCACCGCAAAGTTCGATGCGAAAGCTGTCGAACTCGCCAAGGGCGCGCCGCTGTCCAACCTGTCGAAATCGGGCGACGCTGCTGCTGCTATCAAGGCCGCCGCGAAAGTGGTCGAAGCCTCCTACGTCTATCCGTTCCTCGTCCACGCCCCGCTTGAGCCGCAGAACTGCACGGCGCATGTGAAGGCTGACGGCACGGTCGAAGTTTGGGCGCCGACCCAGCGTCCGAGCGGCGGCATCGACCTGATCGCTGCAGCGCTCGGCGTCGACAAGGCAAAGATCGCCGTCCACATGACGCGTTGCGGTGGCGGCTTCGGCCGTCGTCTCGACAACGACTTCATGGTCGAAGCAGCCTCCATCTCCAAGCAAGCCGGCGTGCCGGTGAAGCTGTTGTGGACCCGCGAACAGGACATGGCGCACGACCCGTACCGTCCGGGCGGCTACCACAACTTCAAGGCCGCGCTCGACAAGGACGGCAAGATGACCGCCCTGGCGAACCACTTCGTTAGCTTCGGCCGCCCTAATGCCAGCGGCGCCCTCGCCGTTCTCTCGAACGCAACAATGGCCGCCAACGAGTTCCCGGCGGGGTATGTCCCGAACCACAGCTTCGACCAGTCGCTGATGCTCGGTGAAATGCCCACGGGTCCGCTGCGCGCCCCGGTCTCGAACGCCGTCTGCTTCGCCTACCAGTCCTTCCTCGACGAAGCCGCCCTGGCGGCAGGGAAAGACCCGATCGACTTCCGCCTCGAACTCCTGGCCGCCACCCCCACCGCCGCCGCCTCCGCCGGCGGCCGCCCGGGCATGGTCGCCTCGCGCATGGCCGACGTTCTGAAGGTCGTGCGTGAACGCTCCGGCTGGGACAACCGCAAGTCGCTGCCGAAGGGCATCGGCATGGGCGTTGCGTTCTACTTCTCGCACTCTGGCTATTTCGCCGAAGTGGCCAAGGTGAAGGTCGAACAGAACGGCTCGTGGCGCGTGCTCAAGGTCTGGTGTGTCGGCGATATCGGCTCGCAGATCATCAACCCGATCAATGCCCATAACCAGGCCGAAGGCTCGATCGTCGACGGCATCTCCGAGATGCACCAGAAGATCACCTTCGACAAAGGCCGCACGACTCAGACCAACTTCTACGACATGCCCCTGCTGCGCATGGATTACGCGCCGCAGATCGACGTGCACTTCCACGTCACCAACAACCCGCCCACCGGCCTCGGCGAGCCGGCCCTGCCGCCGGTTCTCCCGGCCGTGGCCAACGCCATCTACGCCGCGACGGCCAAGCGTATCCGGACCCTT
>CALRWU020000027.1:0-13581 GCA_943371945.1 Azorhizobium sp. AG788 | reverse complement strand
GTCTCCTGACCTTACGCCACTTCGGCGTTGCCCGAACCGTCGGTACGGCGGGCAATGATGTCCTGCACCTTCAGGCCGCGCTTGGACGCGATCTGGCGGGGCGAAGCCTGGCGCTTGAGCGCGTCGACTGTCGCACGGACCATGTTGTACGGGTTCGACGAACCGGTCGACTTGGCGACGACATCGCGGATGCCGAGCACGTCGAACACAGCGCGCATCGGACCACCGGCGATCACGCCCGTACCGGCCGGAGCCGAACGCATGATGACCTTGCCAGCGCCCCAACGACCGTGGGTGTCGTGGTGCAGCGTGCGGCCTTCGCGCAGCGGCACGCGAACCATTGATTTCTTGGCTTCCTCGGTCGCCTTGCGGATCGCTTCGGGAACCTCACGGGCCTTGCCGTGACCGAAGCCGATGCGGCCCTTCTGGTCGCCGACCACCACGAGGGCAGCGAACGCAAAGTTCTTACCGCCCTTCACGACCTTCGCAACGCGGTTGATCGCGACCAGCTTGTCGACAATCTCCGACTGCTCACGGTCTTCATTGCGGTCACGACGGCCACGGCCACGATCACCGCCGCCACCACCACGTTCGCTACGTTCGCCTTCACGCGCCATTAGCGGCTCCCTAGAATTTCAGACCGCCCTCACGGGCGGCATCGGCCAGCGCTTTCACGCGACCATGAAAGATGAAACCGCCGCGGTCGAACACGACATCGGTGACGCCAGCCTTGACGGCGCGCTCAGCGATGAGCTTGCCGACGGTGGCAGCATCCTCGGACTTGGTGCCGCCCTTGAATTCCTTCTCCATGGAGGAGGCGGCGGCGACCGTGACGCCCTTGGCGTCGTCGATGAGTTGCACCGAGATGTGCTTGGACGAGCGGTTGACCGAGAGACGCGGCTTGCCTTCGGCAACCTTGCGAAGCTTGGTGCGGACGCGCTGAGCGCGGCGATCGAACTGTCTGTGCTGAAGCGAGGCCATGGCTTACTTCTTCTTGCCTTCTTTGCGGCGGACGTACTCGCCAACCTTGCGAACACCCTTGCCCTTGTACGGTTCGGGCGGGCGGAACGAGCGCAGTTCAGCGGCAACCTGGCCGATGGCCTGTTTGTCAGCGCCTGAAATCTTGATCTCGGTCGGCTTCGCCGAAGCGAAGGTGATGCCGGCCGGGGCCTTGTAAACGACGGGGTGCGAATAACCGAGCGAAAGCTCGAGATCCTTGCCCTTCATCGCAGCGCGATAACCGACGCCGACCAGTTCGAGGTTCTTTTCGAAGCCCGTGGTGACGCCCACAACCATGTTCTGGATATTGGCGCGGGTGGTGCCCCACATGGCTTTCGATTTACGCTCGTCCGCATTGCGCGGCGTGACCGTCACTTCGCCGTTCTCGACTTTCACGGACACTTCGTCCGTCAGGATGAGCTTCAGCTCGCCCTTAGGACCTTTGACCGTGACCTGGCCGCCGGCGACTTTGATGTCGACGCCCTTGACCGCTTCAATCGTCTTTTTTCCAACGCGCGACATGATCAGCTCACCCGGCAGAGGATTTCGCCGCCAACGTTCTGGGTGCGCGCCTCAGCGTCCGACATCACGCCCTTCGGCGTGGAGAGGACCGAGATGCCCAGGCCGTTACGAACGAGCGGCAGGTCACGAACAGCCGAGTAAACTCGGCGGCCCGGCTTGGAGATGCGGCGGATCTCGGAAATGACCGGAGCGCCGTCATAGTATTTCAGCTCGATGTCGAGCTCTTTGTAGCCATCGCGTTCCACTTCCGTGAAACCACGGATGTAGCCCTCGCGCTGCAACACTTCGAGAACGTGCCAGCGGAGTTTGGATGACGGGGACTGGACCGTGGACCGGCCGCGACGCTGGGCGTTGCGGATGCGGGTCAACAGGTCGCCAAGGGGATCGTTCATGTGCATTGGATCTGACCTCCCCTACCAGCTCGACTTGACGAGGCCCGGGATCATTCCCGAGGCGCCGTATTCGCGAAGGGCGATGCGGGACATCTTGAGCTTCCGATAGTAGGCGCGCGGACGACCCGAGATTTCGCAACGGTTGCGGATCCGGACGGCAGCTGAGTTGCGCGGCAGCTTGGCGAGCTTCATGCGCGCTTCGAAGCGGTCTTCCAGCGGCAGGCTCTCGTTGAGAGCAGTCGCTTTCAGATCAGCGCGCTTCTTGGCGAACTGCTCAACCATGCGGCGGCGCCGGTTGTTCTTTTCGATAGAGCTTTTCTTGGCCATCGTTTCTCTCCAGCGCGCTATGTACGGAAGGGAAAGCCGAACTCCGTGAGGAGTGCTTTCGCTTCGTCGTTGGTGCGCGCCGTGGTGCACACAATGATGTCCATGCCCCAGACCGTATCGATGTTGTCGTAGTTGATCTCCGGGAACACGATGTGTTCCTTGAGACCCATGGCGAAGTTGCCACGACCGTCGAACGACTTGGCATTGAGACCACGGAAGTCCTTCACGCGCGGAAGCGCGATGGTGGTCAGGCGGTCGATGAATTCATACATGCGCTCGCGGCGGAGGGTGACCTTGGCGCCGATCGTCATGCCTTCGCGCAGTTTGAAGGTCGCGATCGATTTACGCGACTTCGTTTCCTGCGGCTTCTGGCCGGTGATCGCAGCGAGGTCGGCCACGGCCGAGCGGATCTTCTTGGAGTCGGCGACAGCTTCGCCCACGCCCATGTTGACCACGACCTTGTCGAGGGCCGGCACTTGCAGGCCGTTCGAGTAGCTGAACTGTTCGGTCAGCTTGGCACGGATCGACTCGTCGTAGAGCGACTTGAGGCGCGGTGTGTATTTGGCATCAGCCATCGATCGTCTCCCCGGAACGCTTGGCGAAACGGACCTTGCGGGCCTTGTCGCCAGTTCCTTCGGTTTTGAAACCCACGCGAGTGGGCTTGCCCGACGTCGGGTCGACGTGGGCGACGTTTGAAACATGGATCGGCGCTTCATTGCGCTTGATCCCACCCTGCGGATCCGCCTGGCTCGGCTTGGTGTGGCGCGCTTTGATATTCACGCCAGCCACGAGCACGCGGTTTTCTTCAGGGAAAGACTTCAGGACTTCGCCCTTGCGGCCTTTGTCCTTGCCGGTGATCACGATGACCGTGTCGCCCTTTTTGATGCGCGCAGCCATTACAGGACCTCCGGCGCCAGCGAGATGATCTTCATGTGGTTCTTGGCGCGAAGTTCGCGCGGAACCGGTCCAAAGATACGCGTGCCGATCGGCTCGTTCTGGTTGTTGACCAGGACAGCGGCGTTCGAGTCGAAGCGGATCACCGATCCGTCACGACGCTGAAGGTCTTTCGAGATGCGCACGACAACAGCGCGCTTCACTTCGCCCTTCTTCACGCGGCCCTTCGGAGCAGCTTCCTTGATGGAGACGACGATAACGTCGCCCACCGAGGCGTAGCGCCGCTTGGAGCCACCCAGCACCTTGATGCACTGGACACGACGCGCGCCGGAATTGTCGGCAACGTCGAGGTTTGTTTGCATCTGGATCATGCGGCATCCCCTTTGAAGGATACGATTTCCCAGCGCTTCAGCTTGGAGCGCGGTGCGCACTCCTGAATCTCAACCATCTGGCCGAGCTGGGCTTTGTTCGCTTCGTCGTGAGCGTGATAGCGCTTCGACTTACGAACGGTTTTCTTGAACAGCGGATGGAGGAAGGTCCGCTCGACTTTCACGACAGCGGTCTTGTCCATCTTATTGGAGACAACCGTGCCTTCCATGACTCGTCTGGGCATCGTGCTCTCCTTACGCCGACTGCTTGGACTTCTCGGACAGCACCGCTTCAATGCGGGCTATCGTGCGGCGGATGTCGCCGATGCGAGATGTCTTTTCCAGCTGGCCGGTGGCGCGCTGGAAACGCAGGTTGAATTGTTCCTTACGCAGGCTGGCGATCTCTTCGCGCAGCTGGTCCGCAGTGGACTTGCGGTAGGTCTCGAGGTCCTTGCGGATTTCGTACAGCTTGGTCATGGCCTACTCTCCGATCCGCGTGACGATCTTGGTCTTGACCGACAGTTTGGCGGCGCCGAGCGTCAGGGCCTGGCGAGCGACTGCATCAGGAACGCCGTCGATCTCGAACAGGATGCGACCCGGTTTAACGCGGACCACCCAGTATTCCGGCGCGCCCTTGCCCGAGCCCATGCGGACTTCGATCGGCTTCTTCGACACCGGCACGTCCGGGAACACCCGGCACCACACCTTGCCGATACGCTTCATCTCACGGGTGAGCGCGCGGCGAGCCGCCTCGATCTCACGCGCCGTAACGCGGTTCGGTTCCAGGGCCTTGAGGCCATGGCTGCCATTGTTCAGCGTGAAGCCGGACTTGGCGATCCCGTGAATGCGGCCCTTGAAGGCCTTCCGGTATTTTGTGCGCTTGGGTTGCAGCATGATCTATCTCACTTAACCGCGCTGGTCTTGACGGTCGCGGTCGCGGCGCGGGCGCGAGTCGCCCGCCGCTTCCTGCTTGCGATCCACCGCCATCGGATCGTGCTCCATGATCTCACCTTTGAAGATCCAGCACTTGATGCCGATGATGCCATAGGTCGTTTTCGCTTCAGCCGTGCCGTAGTCGATGTCGGCGCGCAGCGTGTGCAGCGGAACGCGTCCTTCACGATACCACTCCGTGCGGGCGATCTCCGCGCCGCCGAGGCGGCCGGCAACCGTCAGACGAATGCCCTGGGCGCCCATGCGCATCGTCGTCTGCATCGCGCGCTTCATGGCGCGACGGAACGAGACACGACGCTCGAGCTGGCGAGCAACGTCTTCAGCAACCAGGTTCGAGTCGGTTTCCGGCTTGCGGATCTCGACCAGGTTCAGGAACACTTCGTCCTTGCAGAGCTTGCCGATCGCCTTGCGCAGCGTCTCGATGTCCGCGCCCTTCTTGCCGATCACCATACCCGGGCGGGCGGTGTGAACGGTGATGCGGCACTTCTTGTGCGGGCGCTCGATGATGACCTTGGAAACGCCGGCCTGTTTCAGCTTTTCCTTGATGTACTTGCGGATCTTGATGTCTTCGTGGAGGAGCCGGCCGAAATCGGACGTTTCGGCATACCAGCGGCTGTCAGCCGTACGGTTGACGCCGAGACGAAAGCCCGTCGGGTTGATCTTCTGACCCATTATGCGGCCTCAGATGTTTGCGCGACCGCGGACGTATCGCGGAGAACGATGGTGAGCTGGGAGAACTGCTTCTCGACACGAACGCCACGGCCGCGAGCGCGGGCGTGCATGCGCTTCATGACGAGGTTCTTGCCAACGTGAGCCTCGGCGACGATCAGGCTGTCGATATCGAGGCCATGATTGTTGTCGGCGTTGGCGACAGCGGATTTCAGCAGCTTGAGAACGTCGCCAGCAGCGCGCTTGCGCGAGAACTCGAGCTCGGCCATCGCGCGGTCAACCTTGAGGCCGCGGATCTGCTGGGCCAGCAGGTTCAGCTTCTGACCCGAGATGCGATACATCTTCAGGACAGCGCGGGACTCGTTGGACGCCTGCTTCGGGGGGGCTTTAGCCTTGCTCATGATTATTTACCTGCCGGCTTCCTGGCGACTTTCTTGTCGCCGCCATGGCCAGGGAAGTTCCGCGTGGGCGCGAACTCGCCAAGCTTGTGACCAACCATCTCTTCCGAGATGTTGACCGGAACGAAGGTCTTGCCGTTGTGGACCTGGAAGGTGAGGCCGATGAAATCCGGGAGGATCGTCGAGCGGCGCGACCAGGTCTTGATCGGGGTGGAGCGGGCAGCTTTCTTCGAGACTTCCGCTTTCTTCAGCAGGTAGCCGTCGACGAAGGGGCCTTTCCAGACGGAACGGGACATCTTGCTTCTCTCCGTTACGCTTTGTGACGACGACGAACGATCAGGCGATCGGTCGACTTGTTCTTGCGGGTCTTGGGACCACGGGTTTTCTTGCCCCACGGCGTAACCGGGTGGCGACCACCCGACGTCTTGCCTTCACCACCACCGTGCGGGTGGTCGACGGGGTTCATGGCGACGCCGCGAACGTGCGGACGCCAGCCTTTGTGAACGTTGCGGCCGGCCTTGCCGAGCACTTCGTTCATGTTGTCCGGGTTCGAGACGGCGCCGATTGTCGCCATGCAGAGCTCGGGGATCAGGCGGACTTCGCCGGATGAGAGCTTCACCTGGGCGTAGCCATCGCCGCGACCAACGAGCTGGGCGTAGGAACCAGCGGAGCGCGCGATCTGAGCGCCCTTGAGCGGCTTCATCTCGATGTTGTGGATGATCGTGCCGACCGGGATCGACTTCAACGGCAGGGCGTTGCCCGGCTTGATGTCGACGCCTTCGCCGGCGATCACGACGTCGCCAGCATCAACGCGCTGCGGGGCGATGATGTAGGCGAGTTCGCCGTCCGTGTACTTGATGAGCGCGATGAAGGCCGTGCGGTTCGGATCGTATTCCAGACGCTCGATCGTCGCGGGCATGTCCCACTTGCGGCGCTTGAAGTCGATGATGCGGTAGCGCTTCTTGGCGCCGCCCCCGCGCCAGCGGGCAGTGCGACGGCCGAGGTTGTTGCGGCCGCCCGACGAATGCTTGCCTTCGGTCAACGCCTTAACGGGGTCGCCCTTGTGCAGGCCCGAGCGGTCGACCAGCACGAGCTGGCGGCGGCCGGGTGAAGTGGGGTTGAATGTCTTGAGTGCCATGACGCCTTATCCTCAGAGACCGGTCGTCACGTCGATGGACTGTCCGTCCTTCAACGTCACGATCGCTTTCTTGACATCCAGGCGCTTGCCGGGGGTGCCGCGGAAGAACTTTGTCTTACCCTTGACGAGGATGGTGTTCACGCCGGTGACGTTGACGTTGAACAACGCTTCAACCGCTTCCTTGATCTGCGGCTTGGTCGCGTCGAGGGGAACGCGGAACACGACCTTGTTCTGCTCGGAGAGCATGGTCGTCTTCTCGGTGATGATCGGCGCCGTCAGGCGCGTGTAGTGGAGAGCTTTCGGAGCGGCCATTGTGTTACGCCTTCTCAGCCGGGGCGAGACGAGCAGTCACGCCTTCGACCGCTTCGCGCGAGAGCACGAGGGTCTTGCGGCGCAGGACGTCATAGACGTTCAGGCCAGCGAGCGGGAGCACGTCGATATTGGGGATGTTGCGAGCGGCTTTGGCGAAGGTCTCGTCGAGTTCGGCGCCGCCGATGAAGAGAGCGTTCGAGATGCCAAGCGCCTTGAGCTGGGCGACCAGGTCTTTCGTTTTGCCGCCAACGAGGCCGTCCACCACGATGAGGGACTCGTCCTTCACCTTGGAAGAGAGGGCATGCTTCAGAGCCATCGCGCGAACCTTTTTCGGAAGGCCGTGCGCGTGGCTGTGCGGGTGCGGACCGTGGGCCACGCCGCCGCCGACGAAGATCGGGGCGTTGCGCGAACCGTGGCGAGCGCCGCCCGTGCCCTTCTGGCGATAGAGCTTCTTGGTGGTGACCGACACGTCGTCGCGGTTTTGCGTCGAGTGCGTACCGGCTTGGCGCTTGGACAGCTGATAGCGAACCATGCGCTGCAGGATGTCCGAGCGGATCTCTTCGATGCCGAACACGCCAGCGTCGAGTTCGATCTCGCCGGCCTTGCTCGCGTCAAGTTTTACGACTGGGAGTTTCATGAGTCTCAGCCTTCTTTCTTGACGAGGCCGGCAGGCGACGGAGCGCCCTTGTTGTCTTTGGCCTTCACGGCGTCGCGCACTTCAACCCAGCCATTGTCAGCGCCGGGGACGGCGCCCTTGACGAGGATGAGGCCGCGGGCAGCGTCCGTGCGGACGATTTCGAGGTTCTGCGTGGTGACACGCTCGACGCCGAGGTGACCGGCCATCTTCTTGCCTTTGAACGTACGACCCGGATCCTGGCGCTGGCCGGTAGAACCGTGCGAACGGTGCGAGACCGACACACCGTGCGAGGCTTCAAGACCGCCGAAGTTCCAGCGCTTCATGGCGCCGGCGAAGCCCTTGCCCTTGGTGAGGCCCGAGATGTCGACCTTCTGGCCGGAAACAAAATGGTCGGCGCTGATTTCTGCGCCGACCTCAAGCAGCATGTCATCAGACACGCGGAATTCACGGATCACGGCCTTCGGCTCGACCGAGGCTTTCGCGAACACGCCGCGGACAGCCTTCGAGATGTTCTTGGCCTTGCGGGCGCCGGCGGCGAGCACGACAGCGGTGTAGCCGTCATTCGCCTGGCGCGTGCCGACCTGTTCACCCTTTTTGGTGACGGCGACTTCGCGGACTTCGTTCTTCTTGACACCGATGACCTGGCAGCCTTCGAGCGAAAGAACGGTCACAGGCACGTGGGCGCCGTCAGCGGCGAACACGCGGGTCATTCCGATTTTCTTGGCGAGGACTCCCGTACGCATTAGCCGTTCCCCAGCTTGATTTCGACGGCGACGCCGGCCGACAGGTCGAGCTTCATGAGCGCGTCAACGGTCTGCGGGGTCGGATCAACGATATCGAGAACGCGCTTGTGTGTACGGATCTCGAACTGTTCGCGGGACTTCTTATCGATGTGGGGCGAGCGGTTGACGGTGAACTTCTCGATACGGGTCGGCAGCGGAACCGGGCCGCGCACCTGGGCGCCCGTACGCTTGGCAGTCGACACGATCTCGCGCGCCGACATGTCGAGCGCCCGATGATCGAAGGCCTTCAGCCGAATTCGAATGTTCTGTTGTACCATCGGGACCACCGAAACAGCGCGAGACGGGCCAAACGGGATGGAATCCCCGTGCGGACCGTCACACTCGTTGAATTTTCACTTTTGTTTCCGTGACTTGCGTTTGCCCAAACGATAATGAGCACGGCCAAGCCGGTCGGAAGCGAGCCGGGGTATTAGTCCCGACCTATTGCCCCGTCAAGCACTCGTTTGAGGCGACTTGCCGCAACGATGCAGTTTCTGCCGAAACGACTGAAACAAGACGGTTTTCCACTCAGTACGGCCCGGCTGGTCGTCCCGCCAGCACCTCGGTCCGCACAATGATCTCCGCGCGCCGGGACCGCAATTTCAGCGTTTCCGGGTCGGCCGCAAAAGAATCGGCTGCGGCCAGGTCCGGAAAGCTCACCACATGAACTTCGAATGGCAGATCCCCTGCCCCTTCCGGTTCGACCCGAACGGCGGATTCGATCCGCCCGCCATGTCGCGCCATCAGCCGGGCGGCGTCGCCCTCATAGGCCTCGAACGCCGCTTCCTGGTCGGGGTGGATCCAGAGACTGACGATTCGGATGTACCGCCCCTCGGCCATGACTGCCCTCCCCTAAGCCCGGAACAGCTCGCTATGCTTCTTGAGCACCTGAGCCTCGTTGTCCTGGACGATCAGGTAGGCCGGGTTCTCAGGCTCGCCATTGCGGACGATGCGGGCGCCTTTGATGACCCGCTCAACCCGTTCGGTGAATACCTCGCGTACGGCGCCTTCGGCCCAGTGCGCGCCCCACTTCCATTTGACCCGCTCGCCTGGCTCAAAGGGGTCGAGAGAGCGGTTCATCTTGTCCTCGCAGACCGACCATAAAAGCGCACAACCGCGGAAGACGTCACGGCACAAAGCGAAAGGGCGCCGGTTTCCCGACGCCCTCTCTCGTATTCAGTCAAAGATCTCGAGAACTACTCGATGATTTTCGCAACGACGCCCGAACCAACCGTGCGGCCGCCTTCGCGGATGGCGAAGCGCTGCTTTTCTTCGAGCGCGATCGGCGCGATCAGCGAGACAACGAGTTTGATGTTGTCGCCAGGCATGACCATCTCGGTGCCGGCCGGCAGTTCCACGATGCCCGTCACGTCGGTCGTGCGGAAGTAGAACTGCGGACGGTAGTTGGCGAAGAACGGCGTGTGACGGCCACCTTCATCCTTGTTGAGGACGTACACCTCGGCTTCGAACTTCTTGTGCGGCTTGACCGAGCCGGGCTTGCACAGCACCTGGCCGCGCTCGACCTGCTCGCGATCGATGCCGCGAACGAGGATGCCGACGTTGTCGCCAGCCTGACCCTGATCGAGCAGCTTGCGGAACATTTCGACGCCCGTGCAGATGGTTTTCTGCGTGTCGCGGATGCCGACGATTTCGACTTCGTCGCCAACCTTCACGATACCGCGGTCAACCTTGCCGGTGACGACGGTGCCGCGGCCGGAGATCGAGAACACGTCTTCGATCGCCATCAGGAAGGGCATGTCGAGCGGACGCTCAGGCGTCGGGATGTAGGAGTCGACGGCGGCCATCAGCTTGAGGATGGCTTGCTCGCCGATTTCCGGATCGCGGTTTTCAACGGCGGCCAAGGCGGAGCCCGGGATGATCGGGATGTCGTCGCCAGGGAAGTCGTAGGACGACAGGAGTTCGCGAACTTCGAGTTCGACGAGCTCGAGCAGCTCCTTGTCGTCGACCATGTCGACCTTGTTCAGGAAGATGACGAGAGCCGGAACGCCGACCTGACGGGCGAGCAGGATGTGCTCGCGGGTCTGCGGCATCGGGCCGTCAGCAGCTGACACGACGAGAATGCCGCCGTCCATCTGAGCCGCGCCCGTGATCATGTTCTTCACGTAGTCGGCGTGTCCGGGGCAGTCGACGTGAGCGTAGTGACGGTTGGCCGTCTCGTACTCGACGTGAGCCGTGTTGATCGTGATGCCGCGCGCTTTTTCTTCCGGCGCCGCGTCGATGTCTGCGTACTGCTTGGCAGTGGCGCCGCCCGACTTGGCGAGCACGATCGTGATCGCCGCCGTCAGCGTCGTCTTGCCGTGGTCAACGTGGCCAATCGTGCCAACGTTCACGTGCGGCTTGTTACGCGCGAATTTTTCCTTACCCATAGTATCCTACTCCGTAGCTTCGTTCAGCGGGGGTTGGCCGCCAGTTGGGCTTCATCAGCCGCTGAGTTTCTCAATCACTTCTTTCGCGACAGCGCTGGGCACTGCTTCGTAGTGGTCGAACTGCATCGTGTAGTTCGCCCGGCCCTGCGTCGCGGAGCGCAGGTTGTTAACGTATCCGAACATGTTGGCAAGCGGGACCATCGCATTGATGACGGTCGCGTTGCCGCGCATTTCCTGGCCGAGGATCATGCCGCGGCGTGAGTTCAGATCGCCGATCACCGTACCGACATAGTCTTCCGGCGACACGACTTCGACCTTCATGACCGGCTCGAGCAGTTTCATCTGCACCTTTTCCGAGGCTTCCCGGAAAGCGGCGCGCGATGCGATCTCGAAGGCCAGCACGCTGGAGTCGACGTCGTGGTAGGCGCCGTCGATCAGGCTGACCTTGAAGTCGATGACCGGGAAGCCGACCAGCGGACCCGAGTTCATGACCGACTTGATGCCCTTCTCGACACCCGGGATGAATTCCTTCGGGATCGAGCCGCCGACGATTTCGTTTTCGAACACGAAGCCCGAGCCCGGCGGGAGCGGTTCGAACACCAGCTTCACTTTCGCAAACTGGCCCGTACCACCGGTCTGCTTCTTGTGCGTGTAGTCGATCTCGGCGCGGCGGCCGAGCGTTTCACGGTACGCCACCTGCGGCGCGCCGATGTTCGCATCGACCTGGTAGGTGCGGCGCAGGATGTCGACTTTGATGTCGAGGTGAAGTTCGCCCATGCCTTTGAGGCGCGTCTGACCCGACTCGTGATCGGTCGAAACGCGGAAGGACGGATCTTCAGCGGCCAGACGCTGGAGCGCGAGCGCCAGCTTTTCCTGGTCGGCTTTGGTTTTCGGCTCGATCGCGATCTCGATGACCGGCTCGGGGAATTCCATCTTCTCGAGGATGACCGGCTTGGCGGGGTCGCACAGCGTGTCGCCCGTGGTCGACTCCTTGAGGGCCGCCACCGCGACGATGTCGCCGGCGAAAGCTTCCTTGATGTCTTTCCGGTCGTTCGCATGCATCTCGAGCATGCGGCCGATGCGCTCTTTCTTGTCCTTGGTGGAGTTGAGGAGCGTCGTGCCGGAGTTCAGCGTGCCGGAGTAAATGCGGCAGAAAGTGATCGAACCGACGAACGGGTCGTCCATGATCTTGAAGGCGAGCATCGACAGCGGAGCATCGTCCGTCTGCGGGCGTTCGATTTCCGAATCGTCCTTCGGGTCGATGCCTTTGACGGCCGGCACGTCGAGCGGCGACGGCAGGTAGTCGACGACGGCGTCGAGCAGCGGTTGAACGCCCTTGTTCTTGAACGCGGAGCCGCACAGCACCGGATAGAAGGCGCCGGTCAGAACGGCCTTGCGGAGAAGGCGCTTGATCGTGGGAACGTCCGGTTCCTTGCCTTCGAAGAAGGCGGCCATGACGTCGTCATCGAGTTCAGCAACGGCTTCGATCAGGATCGCGCGGTATTCCGCAGCCTGGTCGACCATGTCTTCCGGGATCGGGACGATTTCGTATTTCGCGCCGAGGTCTTCGCCCTGCCACACGATGCCGCGCATCTCGACGAGGTCGACCACGCCTTTGAAGGTGTGCTCGATGCCGATCGGAAGCTGCAGCGGGACCGGCTTGACGCCGAGACGCTTCACGAGATCGTCGACGCAGTTGAAGAAGTCCGCGCCGATCTTGTCCATCTTGTTCGCGAAGACGATCCGCGGAACTTTGTATTTATCGGCCTGACGCCAGACGGTTTCCGTCTGCGGCTCAACGCCCTGGTTGCCGTCAAGCACGGCGACAGCGCCGTCGAGGACGCGCAGGCTGCGCTCGACTTCGATCGTGAAGTCGACGTGTCCGGGCGTGTCGATGATGTTCAGGCGCTTGTCCTGCCAGAAGCAGGTCGTCGCGGCGGACGTGATCGTGATGCCGCGCTCTTGTTCCTGTTCCATCCAGTCCATCGTGGCCGCGCCATCGTGGACTTCGCCGATCTTGTGCGACTTGCCGGTGTAATAGAGGATCCGCTCGGTGACGGTCGTCTTGCCGGCATCGATGTGCGCCATGATCCCGAAATTTCGGTAATCAGACAGTTGGTGACTACGAGGCATGGGGAGCCCTCTGAATTCGTTGTGCGGTGAACCGCAGGACTACCAGCGATAGTGCGAGAAGGCGCGGTTGGCTTCCGCCATCCGGTGCGTGTCTTCGCGCTTCTTGACCGCGGTGCCACGACCATGGGCCGCGTCCAGCATCTCGGCAGCCAGACGTTCCTGCATCGTGTTTTCCGAGCGGGCGCGTGCAGCGATGATCAGCCAGCGAATCGCCAGCGCCTGACGGCGCTCGGGACGGACTTCGACCGGAACCTGATACGTGGCGCCGCCGACGCGGCGCGAGCGCACTTCAACCGAAGGCGCGACGTTGCCGAGGGCTTCATGGAACAGCTCGGTCGCCGGGCGCTTGGACTTGGTCGCAACGGTTTCGAGCGCGCCGTAAACGATCTGTTCGGCGGCCGATTTTTTGCCCTGGTACATGACCTGGTTCATGAACCGGGTGATGACCTGATCGCCGTACTGGGCGTCGGGAAGGACTTGGCGTTTTTCTGCGCGGTGACGACGGGACATGTCTCTGACCTATTACTTCGGACGCTTGACGCCGTAGTGCGAACGACGCTGCTTGCGGTCCTTGACGCCCTGGGTGTCCAGCTCGCCGCGGAGGATGTGATAACGCACGCCCGGCAAGTCTTTCACGCGGCCGCCGCGGATAAGGACGACGGAGTGCTCCTG
>CALRWU020000026.1:0-13847 GCA_943371945.1 Azorhizobium sp. AG788 | reverse complement strand
CCTTTGTCGGTAAAGCTGGCATTGGCGTCGGGATGCGCCATCAGCGCCATCGCGCATGCCTTGATCAGCATGTCGTTGACGGAGACTTTGACGCCCGCGGCGGCGCCGGCTTCGTTGATGCGCACCCTTGCGGACAGCAGGTGGTCGATCTCGAGATCGATTGTCAGCGGAAAGTGCGGGACCTGCATGAAGCTCTGCGTGAGCCTGCGCGCCGTCACCTTGCGCACGCCATCGAGCGGGATGAGTTCGTAGCTGTCGGGTGCGTAGATACGATCGTCGAGGATGGCAGGTTCGATCAAGCTGGTGATGCCGCCGCCCGCAGCGGGCGCCTGTTTCGCAGCGCCGCCTTTTGGCGCGTTCAGGACGTCGGCCTTGACGATGCGACCGTGGGGGCCGGAGCCCTTGAGCGCGAGCAGATCGACGCCTTCCTGCCTGGCCAGGCGCTTGGCGAGGGGGGATGCCCGCAGTCTCGGACCGCCGGGCTCCTGCCCGGCACTTGGCTTCGAAACGACAGTCGGCGCGGGTTGAGGTGACGATGCCGGCCGGGAGGCCGGCGGTCCAGCGTCGGGCGACTTAACTTCTGTCTTGGCGGGCGCGGCTTTTGGCGCCGGCGCTTCGCCATCACCATCGAGCTCCGCAATCACGGCGTTGACCTTCACGCCCTGCGCGCCCTCAGCGACGAGCAGTTTCGAGATCACGCCTTCATCGACGGCTTCGACTTCCATCGTCGCCTTGTCGGTCTCGATCTCTGCGATGATGTCGCCGGCCTTCACCTTGTCGCCGACTTTTACATGCCACTTGGCGAGGTTCCCCTCCTCCATCGTAGGCGACAGCGCAGGCATGGTGATTGGGGTGGTCATGCTAGGTCCTCGTTCACAACGACAGGCGCATCTGGACCGATAACGTGCGCTGTGGAATCGCCGGATATGATCGCGAAGTGACGAAGAATGCGAGGATTACGCTCGGCATCCAGTTCAACGAGGTCTTCGTGCTCGCCCCATGACTTCAAAATCGGCGAGCGACTGACTTCCCAAAGTATGCGCCGCAAAGGAGCCACGTGAGGGATCAGGCCCAAAGAGTCCGACTCGTTGGTTACAACTTGCGCAAGCCGCACGAACGGGAAAACGAATGTTACGGCTTCAGAGTCGTTTCGACGCCAGCAGGTCGCCGTGCAGGTGACGGTACCGGCATGCCAAGCCAAGTGTCCCAGATCCATTCTATCGTAATCCCGCGGAGCGGAATCGAAGGGAGTCAGTTTCGCATCGCTCCAGTCAAACATAGCAAACCTTCTTCGCCGCTTCGACGATGTCAGCTGCGTGCGGTAGTGAGAGCTTCTCCAGATTGGCCGCATACGGCAGCGGCACGTCTTTCTGCGCGACGCGCATGGGCGGCGCGTCGAGATAGTCGAAGGCGTGTTCGGTCACGGCGGCGGCGATTTCGGCGCCGACGCCGAAGAAGCGCCAGCCTTCCTCGCAACAGACGATGCGGTTGGTTTTCTTCACGCTCTCGATGACGGTTTCGGTGTCGAGCGGGCGCAGGCTGCGCAGGTCGATCACTTCGGCTTCAATGCCGATGCCGGCGAGTTCTTCGGCGGCGTCGAGCGCGAACTTCACCATCCGCGAATGCGCGACCAGCGTGACGTCCGTGCCGGCGCGGCGGATGCGGGCCTTGCCGATGGGGAGGACGAAGTCGTCCACCTCCGGCACGTCGAACTCGATGCCGTACATCAGCTCGTGCTCGAGGAAGACGACGGGGTTGGGATCGCGGATGGCGGCCTTAAGCAGGCCCTTGGCGTCGGCGGCATCGTAGGGCGCGAGCACTTTGAGGCCGGGGATGTGGCCGTACCAGGCGGAATAATCCTGGCTATGCTGGGCGCCAACGCGGGAGGCCGCGCCGTTGGGGCCGCGGAACACGATGGGGCAGCCCATCTGGCCGCCGGACATGTAGAGCGTCTTGGCCGCGGAGTTGATGATGTGGTCGATGGCCTGCATCGCGAAGTTGAACGTCATGAACTCGACGATCGGCTTCAACCCACCGAACGCGGCGCCGACGCCTAGTCCGGCGAAGCCGTATTCGGTGATCGGCGTATCGATGACGCGGCGGTCGCCGAACTCCTCCAGCAGGCCGCGTGAGACCTTGTAGGCGCCCTGGTACTGGCCGACTTCCTCGCCCATGAGGAAGACGCCGTCGTCGCGGCGCATCTCCTCGGCGATGGCGTCGCGCAGGGCGTCGCGGACGGAGGTTTTCTTGTAGGTGACGCCTTCGGGCAGCGTCGGATCGTGCAGGCCTTCCGCGGCGGCGGATTTCTGTTCTGGCGCGCGCAGGCGATGGCCGTCATTCTTGGCTTTCTGCTCGGCTGCCGCTTCATCGGGCTTGCCGCCGGCTGCATCGGCCTTCGCGTCGGCGCGGGTCTGCGCTTCGGCTTCCTTCGTTGGGGAGGCGGACTTCGCGTCGGCTTTCGCCTTGCCGTTTGTCTTCGGCGCAGGCACTTCGCCTTCGCCGGCCATCTGCGCGATGATGGCGTTGACCTTCACGCCTTCCGTGCCGGCCGCGACCATCAGCTTCGAGATGACGCCTTCGTCGACGGCTTCCACCTCCATCGTCGCCTTCTCGGTTTCGATTTCGGCGATGACGTCGCCGGGTTTGACAGTGTCGCCTTCCTTCACCAGCCACTTGGCCAGCTTGCCCTCTTCCATGGTGGGCGACAGCGCGGGCATCAGGATGTCGGTCATCTAGCGGCTCTCTACCAGCACGTCCGTCCACAGTTCATCAGGATGCGGCTCGGGGCTGTCCTGTGCGAACTGCGCCGAGTCATTCACGATCTCGCGGACTTCGGCTTCGATCTTCTTGAGGCTGTCTTCGGTGGCGTGGCCGGCGGCGATGAGCTTGGCCTTCAGCATCTCGATCGGGTCGTGATGCTCGCGCATCTCCTGCACTTCTTCCCGCGTGCGGTACTTCGCGGGGTCAGACATGGAGTGGCCGCGATAGCGGTAGGTCTTCATCTCGAGAATGTAGGGTCCTTCGCCGTCACGGGCGCGTTGCACGGCCTTCGCGGCCGCCTTGCGGACAGCAAGTACGTCCATGCCGTCGACTTCTTCGCCGGGGATTTCGAAGGAGATGCCGCGCTTGAAGAGTTCGGTTTCGGCAGACGCGCGGGCGATCGAGGTGCCCATGGCGTACTGGTTGTTCTCGATCACGTAGACGACAGGAAGTTTCCAGAGCGAGGCCATGTTGAAGGCTTCGTAGACCTGACCCTGGTTCGAGGCGCCATCGCCGAAGTAGGCGACGGCGACATTGTCCTGGCCCTTGTAGCGGTTCGAGAAGGCAAGGCCGGTGCCGATGGGGACCTGGGCGCCGACGATGCCGTGGCCGCCGAAGAAGTTCTTCTCTCGGCTGAACATGTGCATCGAGCCGCCCTTGCCGCGCGCATATCCGCCTTCGCGTCCGGTGAGCTCGGCCATCACGCCGCGCGCCGTCATGCCGGTCGCGAGCATGTGCCCGTGGTCGCGGTAGCCGGTGATGATCTGATCGTCCGGATCAAGAACGGACTGGACGCCGACGACGACAGCTTCCTGGCCGATATAGAGGTGGCAGAAGCCTGCGATGAGTCCCATGCCGTAGAGCTGGCCCGCCTTCTCCTCGAAGCGGCGGATGAGGAGCATGTCGCGGTAATAGCCGATGAGATCGGCCTTCTGTGGTTCCGGTGGCGACCTGCGAGGCTTCGCCCCGCCCTTTTTCGCGGCCATGCTTGGAATCCCTGAGCTGTCTCGGGAGATGTAAGGACGAATCTGTCCCTGTTCCTAGCTTATCGCTGGTTCAGACGGGCAGTTCCTCACTTAAATAGTGCAAGGATCACCTTACGGCGACCAGAACCTCGTCTGGGCGCACATAGGAGAGGCGCGTGCGGGCGATTTCCTCGACATAGTCGAGATCGAGTGACGTATCGCGGAGACGGACAAGCGACTGTTCGAGAATGGCGTGCTCGACCTTCAGCTTCTCGAGATCGGCTTCGAGACTGGTCTCGTCCTTCTGCAGCCCGCTCCAGGCCGCGAGGCCCTGGTCGCCGGCGAGGGCGTGATAGATGAAATACAGGATCATGACGCCGATAGCGCCGGGCAGAAGAAAGGCTTTTGCCGTTCTAAACGCCCCTTCCATCCCCTGTCTCAACGCTCCCGCTACGCTTGGCTGCAGTCATGATGACATGCACCGCGTGCAGTTAATTGCACATGAATCCCCCGGATTGCTCCGGAGGACTCAGCGTCATGATTCCACATCAGAAACGACTGACTAGAAGGGGATCTCGTCGTCAAAGTCAGGACGCGAGAAGTCTTCAGACGGACCCTTGCCGCCCTTGGCCTTTGCGCCAGCGCTGCGCGCGGGGGCACGGTCCTGATCGTAGCCGCCGCCGCCAGCTCCGGCGCCGCCGCCTTCATTGCGACCGTCGAGCATGGTCAGCGTCGAGCCGAAGTTACGCAGGACGACTTCGGTCGAATACTTGTCGTTGCCGTCCTTGTCCGTCCACTTGCGGGTTTCAAGCTGGCCTTCGAGGTAAACCTTCGACCCTTTCTTGAGATACTGCTCGACGATACGCACCAGACCTTCGTTGAACACCACGACACGGTGCCATTCGGTCTTTTCCTTGCGTTCGCCCGAAGCCTTGTCGCGCCAGCTTTCCGAGGTCGCGATGGAGAGGTTGGCGATCGAGCCGCCAGACGGCATCTGCTTGATTTCGGGATCCCGGCCCAGATTGCCGATGAGGATCACCTTATTGACCGATCCAGCCATGTTCGTCTCCGTTCTCCACTCCGGCCCCGGCCGATAACATCGGTCCGCTCCGGTTCCTGACACATGGCGGGAACACTAGGGCCGCCCGCCCACTCACGCGATATGGGAAACTTGCCCACCCGGCGGCAATCCACATGAAACGACTCACAGGGCGTGGCGGTTGTTCCGTGTTTGTTCTTTCATGAATCGGACGCCGAAGCAAGTCAGTTTATGAGGACGGCCGGCCTTCGCCCTGCCCTCCGCTCCCAATCGGTTGGGACATGTCCATTGCCCCGGACATGATCGCGCCGGCCAACCGGAGGCGGGCGAAGGCTGTTCGCCTCCGTTCATGACACCGCATCTTGCTTCCTGATCGCCGCCAAATCGCGCGCGTGCTTTTCGCGGAGGACGCTGGCGCGCTGGCCGATCCGATGGGCGTGGTCGGCGACCTTCATCCAATGGGCGGCGTCCCGCTTGTGGCCGCGCCGGATGGCGGCTTGCGCCCGCAGCAGGACCGTTCCTGGATCCCGACAGTCGTCGGGATGAGCGGGTGAATCTGTGGCGCATCCTTCACCGGGCTCGTGCGCGTCCGGAATGACAGTGGGATGAGTTAGAGTTCCCGCGCGGTGACAAGCGGGACGAGCGGCTCAAGTCAGAGCTCGAGCTAAGGCCTCCCGAGCAACCTCATAGCGACGTCGATGGTGATCGTGAGCCGTTCGCGGGCGGCGAGTGACTCGCGGCCGGCCTGTGTCGCCCGGTGATCATGCGGCGTCATGGCGAGCAGGTCGGCGATCTGCGCCTGGCCGACAAGTTCCGCCGTAAACGTCACCCGCTGATGTTCGACGAGGCGATAACCGGCGCGCTCGGCGGCGTCGAGGCTGGCCGGGCCTTCGGCACGCTCGACCCTAGGATAAATGATCGCGCGCAGTTCGGCGAGATGATCTGGCGCCGGATCAACCAGCAGCACGTGACCGCCGGAAAGTTGGGCTGCGGCGAAGGCGTCCCACACCGGAAATCCGAACATGCACACGATGAGGTCGAGGCAAGGCTTCGTGAAAGGCATCCGTTTGTTCGACCCGACCGCCCATAAGATATCCCTGTTGCGCTTTGCCGCCGCCTGCACCGCCCATTTCGAGATATCGATCCCCGCTAGGCTGTACCGCCCCGGCCCACCGGCTTTGAGCGCGGCAGCGATCGCGTCGAGATAATAGCCTTCGCCGCATCCAGCATCGAGAATGGCGAAGTCCTCGCGGGCGCGCGCCAGTTCGACGACACGGGCGGAAACGTGTTCGGCAACGGGCGCATAGACGCCGGCGTCTAGGATGCGTCTGCGCGCAGCGACCATCGGCTTGCTGTCGCCAGGATCGCGTGAGGCTTTGTGCTGAACGACGAGCAGGTTGTAATAGCCCTCGCGCGCGCGATCGAAGCTGTGCCCGGAGGGGCAGATCAAAGCGCACCCATCGCGGTCCTCCATTACACCCGCGCAGATGGGGCATGCGACCAGGCTCCGCGCGACAAAGGCCGGCGCCGTTATGTCATCGCTGGGAATGGTTGGCCTCACAGTGATATCGGGTTCAGGCAGCGTCGTAGGCCTGTTTGAGCCACGCTTTGACTTCGGCGTCGATCTCGGCGGTGGAGCCGAGTTTGATGCGGTGGGTGCACATGGCGTTCCACGAGCCCGCGGCTTCGAGGCGACCCTTGGGCGCGACGCCTTTGAGGTTGAGACCGAGGTCGAGGCGTGTAGCGGTTGATGGCTGAATGAGGCCGAACTGTTTGGAGCGGCGCAGCGAGACGTAAGTCTTCTTTGGCGAAAACTCCACGTCCTTGCCAAAAGCGCCGATGAGTTTGGCGAGCTTGTCGTAGAGAGGTTTCAGCTCGGCCTTGGGACCCGCGTACTGCGCGGCGAGGAGATCGTCACTTTCGACAGGCGCTGCGGCGCCGCTGAGCGTCCGGTTCGCGACGAGGTTTGCGAAACCATGGCCAAGGCCGTGGTCGGCCTTGAGCATTTTCACGATCTCGCCGTGCTTTGTGAGTTTGGCCTTCGCCGTGATCTTCAGCCATTCCTCAAGTGACTTGCCGGTGTTCGCCTTCATGTTGGCGATCATGTTCGCGATAGCGTCTTCAATCTTTCCCATGTTGGTCTCCCCTGTTCCCGCGTTTGTGAATCGAGTGAAATCTGAAAGCGGGCCCTAGTTGAGCGGCCAGTTCTCGATGCGGCTGATCTTCGGGGTCATGAAGCCCATGAGCGGGCCCATGGCCATGATCATCTTTGCGGCGAAGTTTGGCTTGCCGGTTTCGACCAGTAGCTTGAGATTATCGACGATGAAGCTGCCGCTGGCGACCATCTTGCCGGTCTTGGTGCCGGGGATGCATTCGGTGGTGAGCGTGAATTCTGTGGCGCCGCCGGGGACTTCCTTCAGCTCGTAGGTGGTGAAGGCCGGATCTTCGCCCTCGTTCTGCGTGAACGACATGGTGTGCGAATAGCGGTGTGGGGGATTAAACTCCTTCACCTCGCCGAAGACGACCGCGAATTTTCCATCGGCCGAGGCCATGCGCATCTTGCGACCGGGCTTGAGGCCATCCTGCGTCTGGCAGACAGCGCCGAAGAAGAAGGGCAGCACTTCGTCGGTTTTGACGAGCGTGTTCCAGACGGTTTCGATCGGCGCGTTGATCGTGACCTTCCAGACGAATTTCTCGGGCTTGCCTTTGGCCGGCGTCGGCGTCTTGCTCATGTGCTGTTCCCCCTCTTTGGTTTAGCCTTGGTGTTCTGGCTGTGCGCAGCCTCGGCCGCGTATTTGATGCTGGTGAGTTTGCGCGCCCAGTGACTATTGAAATCATCGAGCCAGCGGTCGTTGATCATCTGGATCGGCGCAGTGTTGAGGTAGAGCCGGCGGGTGCGGCCCTCCTTCTGCGAGAGGACCAGCCCTGCGCCTTCGAGCACAGCGAGATGGTTCATCACCGCGATGCGGGTGACGTCGAACTCCTGCGCCAGTTCGCCGACGCCGATGCCGGGGCGAAGTTTGAGGACGTCCATGATCCGGCGGCGCGTTTCGTGGGCGAGCGCGTGGAAGATCGCTGTCATGTCGTCTTCGGTAGTCATGTAATTACATTATTACATGTTAGGCGCAGAGTCAAGCGAGATGGACGGCGGATGCGAGCTTAGGCTTTGCCGCCGGCCTTTGCGCGGCGCGCGACGCATTTCGGGCAGAGGCAGTTTTCCTTGCCGATGAAGGCGTCGAAGTATTCCTTGCCGTAGTCGTAGGTGATCTCCTCGCCCGGCTGGATCTCCCGCAGGGACTTCACGTAGATGCGCTGGCCGTAGACGTAGATGATCGCATTCGGCTTGCACGAGTGGTTGGCGTAGCGGCCGATGTTCGAGCGCGGCGAGCCGTCGAGCGTGTGGGTGCGGCTGAGATTGTAGAGGTAACGCGGCTTGCCGGGGATCGCGTCAGCTTCGGCGTTGGTGATGACGTTGCCGGTGTATTCGAAGATGCGGACGTGTTTCGGGATAACCTCGGTCGCGAAGAGGCCCATGCCGGTCTTGGCGCGGCCGATGCGGAAGGGATAACCGTCAGTGCTAGGTTTTGGCATGGCGCTCGGATAGTCGGGGATTGGGATTCGTTCAATGCGCGGAGGGGGCGGCGCAATGCCCCTGCTTCCAAGTCGCCTTTGGAACGAGCGCGCTGGCAGGCCGTTCTGGCGTGACGAGCGATATCATGCGCAAAGAGACCATCATGCAAACTCCAAAGCCGAAACTCCGGACCGTGGCGATTGTGGCGGCGGCTCTGTTCGCCGTGGCGACGCCCATTGTGCAAGCGCTGACCGGGAATTTCGCCGTCGGGCAGAGCGACCTGGCGAATGATGGCAACCAGACGCTGCGGGCGGCGGGATATGCCTTCTCGATCTGGGGCGTGATCTACGCCGGACTGCTCGCCTACGCAGTCTATCAGGCGCTGCCCTCCACGAAAGAAACGCCGGGGTTGCGGATGCTGGGGTGGCCGTCGGTTGTTGGGATGGCGGGATGTGGGGCGTGGCTGATCGCGGCGTCGTTGGATGCGAAATGGGCGACGGTGGCGATTATCGTGGCGGCGGCTGCAGCGCTCTGTGTGCCGCTGCTGAAGCGGTATCCGGTGCAGCACAGGCTCGAATTCTGGCTGGTGGCGACGCCACTGTCGATGTTGGCGGGATGGCTGACGGTGGCGGCGGCGATCAACCTGCTGACGGTGCTGACCAGTTTTGATGTCATCAGGCCGGAGAGCGCCGCAGCGTGGGGCGCGAGCGGGATCCTGACCGTGATGGCGATCGGGCTTGGGATTTCGGTCTCTGCGAAGAACTGGGTCTATCCCCTGCCGATCGCGTGGGGGCTGGCGGCGGTGGCGGTGGCGGAACAGGCGGATCGGCCGATGATTGCGATGCTGGCCGGGGTCGCGGCGGTGGTGTTGGCGGCGACGGCGGCGTGGGTTGGGTCGCACAAGGCGATATTGCTGCCACTTCCCCGTCAGCAATGACGCAGTGAGGCGGTTGCGCGCGGAGGACTGCCGCCCATATTCGCGGCTTGGGTGAATGTCCGGCAGCCAGGGGCGACAACGCGTCCGGTTCCCTTTATGTTCTTGGCCGGATAGTCGACTCAGCGCACGTCCACCGGCAAGAAGTCCGTACGCAATCTCCCCCGGGCCATTACCCGGCAGGTTTTGGCCCGACGCAGGTACCGCATGTCCTCTGAACCTAACGCCATTCGCGTCCGCGGTGCGCGCGAGCACAATCTCAAGAACATCGACGTGGATATTCCGCGGAACCAGCTGGTGGTGATCACAGGGCTGTCCGGGTCGGGCAAATCCTCGCTGGCGTTCGATACGATCTATGCTGAGGGGCAGCGTCGGTATGTGGAGTCCCTGTCGGCGTATGCACGGCAGTTCCTCGAACTTATGCAGAAGCCGGACGTGGAGCGGATCGAGGGATTGTCGCCGGCGATCTCGATCGAACAGAAGACCACGTCGCGGAATCCGCGGTCGACCGTCGGCACCGTGACCGAGGTCTATGACTACATGCGCCTGCTGTGGGCGCGGGTGGGTGTGCCGTATTCTCCGGCGACGGGACTGCCGATCGAAAGCCAGACCGTGTCGCAGATGGTCGACAAGGCGATGGCGTTTGGCGATGGCGCCAAGTTCTACCTGCTTGCGCCGATGATCCGCGGGCGGAAAGGCGAGTATCGGAAAGAGTTCGCGGAGCTGCTGAAGCGCGGCTTTGCGCGCGTGAAGGTGGATGGCGAATATCACGAGCTTGAAGATCCGCCGAAGCTCGACAAGAAGCTGAAGCACGACATCGACGTGGTGGTGGATCGCATCGTGATCCGCGCCGGGATGGAGCAGCGCCTGGCCGAAAGCTTCGAGGCGGCGCTGGGCCTGGCGGACGGGATTGCGGTGGCGGAGTTCACCGAGAAGGACGCCGCTGGCGAACAGAAGCGCGTGACGTTCTCGGCGAAGTTCGCGTGCCCGGTTTCAGGTTTCACGATTCCGGAAATCGAGCCGCGGCTGTTCTCGTTTAACAATCCGTTCGGCGCATGCCCGGCGTGCGATGGACTTGGCGAGCAGCTGAAGATCGACCCGGCGATGGTGGTTCCGGAGACCGACAAGAGCCTGAGCGATGGCGCCATTGCGCCGTGGGGCAAGTCGGCCTCGCCGTTGCAGGACCAGACGCTGAAGGCGCTGGCGAAGAAATACAAGTTCTCGGTGACCGTGCCGTGGTCGAAACTGCCGGAGACGGCGCAGAACATCATCCTGTTCGGCACGGGCGAGGAAGAAGTCGACTTCGTGTTTGACGACGGCATGCGCCGTTACGAAGTGACCAAGCCGTTCGAGGGCGTGGTCGGCAATCTGGAGCGTCGTTTCCGCGAGACGGACTCGGCCTGGATGCGCGAAGAGATCGGGCGTTACCAGTCGGCGGCGCCCTGCCCGACCTGCATGGGCGAGCGGCTGCGACCGGAAGCGCTGAGCGTGAAGATCAACAACTTCACGATCTCGAACGCAACGCATCTGTCGATCAAGCATGCGCGCGACTGGTTCGAAGCGCTACCGAAGAAGCTGACCAAGAAGCAGAACGAGATCGCGGTGCGGATCCTCAAGGAGATCCGCGATCGCCTGCAATTCCTGAACGATGTGGGCCTCGAATACCTGACGCTGTCGCGCGGGTCTGGCACGCTGTCGGGCGGGGAGAGCCAGAGGATCAGGTTGGCCTCGCAGATCGGTTCCGGGCTTTCGGGCGTGCTCTACGTGCTCGACGAGCCGTCGATTGGCCTGCACCAGCGGGACAACGAACGCCTGCTGGAAACGCTGCGTCGGCTACGTGATCTGGGTAACTCAGTGATCGTGGTCGAGCACGACGAGGATGCGATCCTCACGGCGGACCATGTGATCGACATGGGCCCGCGCGCGGGCGTGCATGGCGGGGAAGTCATCGCGTTCGGCAAGTGCGACGACCTGATGGCCAATCCGAACTCGATCACCGGCAAATACCTGTCCGGGGAGGAAGAGATCGCGATCCCGCCGAAGCGGCGCTGGGCCGACAAGAAGAAGATGATCCGCGTCATCGGCGCGACCGGCAACAACCTCAAGAACGTGACGGCAGAGATTCCGCTTGGCGTATTCACCTGCGTGACGGGCGTGTCGGGCGGGGGCAAGTCCACGCTGGTCATCGAGACGCTGTACAAGGCGCTGGCGCGGCGGCTAAACGGGGCGAGCGACAGCCCCGCCCCGCACAGCAAGATCGAGGGCATCGAGCACCTCGACAAGATCATCGACATCGACCAGTCGCCGATCGGGCGCACGCCACGCTCCAACCCGGCGACGTACACCGGCGCGTTCGGACCTATCCGCGACTGGTATACCAGCCTGCCGGAGAGCAAGGCGCGCGGGTATCAGGCCGGGCGGTTCTCGTTCAACGTGAAGGGCGGTCGCTGCGAGGCTTGCCAGGGCGATGGCGTCGTCAAGATCGAGATGCACTTCCTGCCGGACGTGTATGTCACGTGCGATGTCTGCAAGGGCAAACGCTACAACCGTGAGACGCTGGAAGTGCTCTACAAGGGCAAATCCATCGCGGACGTGCTCGACATGACGGTGGAAGAAGCGCGCGTGTTCTTCGGCGCGGTGCCCGGCATCCGCACCAAGATGGAGACGCTGGCGCGGGTTGGCCTCGGCTATGTGAAGGTCGGCCAGCAGGCGACGACGCTGTCGGGGGGCGAGGCCCAGCGTGTGAAGCTGTCCAAGGAGCTGTCGAAGCGCGCGACGGGTCGCACGATGTATATCCTCGACGAGCCGACGACCGGCCTGCACTTCGACGACGTGCGGAAGCTGATGGAGGTGCTGCAGGAGCTGGTCGACAACGGCAACACGGTGGTGGTGATCGAGCACAATCTCGACGTCATCAAAGTGGCCGACTGGATCGTCGACATGGGCCCGGATGGCGGCGATGGCGGCGGCGAAGTGGTAGCCGTCGGGACGCCCGAAGAGGTCGCCAAGAACAAGAAGAGCTGGACCGGGAAATTCCTGGTCGAGACGTTCAGGCGGCAGGACGAGCGGCGTGAGCGGCAGGCCAAGCGGGTGAAGGCGAAGCCTGTGGCTACGAAGGCTGTCGGCAAGACGAAGAAGGCGACGCAGCAGGCTGCGGAGTAGTTACCCCGCTGGACGGTATCAAAGCACGCGCTCTTGCTTCGACGGACGGCCCTTCGGGCCTGCTCAGCATGAGCACGACTTTGCAAAGCGCACTTAGCGCTCATCCTGAGCAGCGCGCGAAGCGCGCGTCCGTCGAAGGACGGGCGCGGGCTGGAGTTTACTTCGCGACGAAATCCACGGGACGCAGGCCCTTGTAGAGGATCGCGCCAAGGGCGGCGACGGGCACGCTGAGCATGTTGCCGACGAAGCCCACAACGACGCTGAATAGCAGCAGGGTCGGGATGCTGTTGATCAGCGGACCGATGACAACGCTAAGAACGGCGCTGACGATCAGCGTGGGCGCAACGGTGAGCACGATCGCGGCGAGGACGCGCAGCGTGTTGCCGCCCATCCAGCGCAGCGCCTGGAAGAGGACGATGCGCTTCTCGCCGGTGGTCGCTGCCTGAACCAAAGCGACGAGACCGAGGGCGATGCAGAGCAGCAGGATCGAGACAATCTCGAGCGCGAGCAGGCCGGTCGGGCCCAGCGCTTCCTCGATCGCCTTCATCATGGCTTCAGGGTTTTCAGCCAGCGCCTCCATCGCTTCGGGCGTGGCGGCGATGCGGCTGAAGACGGTCGACATCATGATAATGGAGAGCAGGAAGACGATCGGGATCGCGATCATCGTGACACAGGCGCCGACGCCGAGGAGGCGGCCTTCGTCTCCGCCGAGTTTGAGGCCGACAGGGGCAAGGAATTCATCGCGCACGGCTTTGCGCATGACGGCCGCCGTGAACATGACGCCGGCGAGCAGGGTCGGGATCAGGCTGAGCAGGCTGGGAGACCCGGCTTGCCCCGGCGCGACAAGCAGATTCGCGGCAGCCCCGACCTGCGCGAGGACGGCGCAGATCGCGGCGGCGGGCAGAAGAAGCTGCACATTGCGGAGCAGGAACTGCCACGCGCCGCGAACGCATTCAAAGACAGGGACCTTGCCCGAAACCATAGCGATCCAATCCTCTGGGAAGCCTTGGCCCTAGTGGAATTGCCGTCGGGCGGCAACATCTTCCCGACGCCGGGGCAATCAACGCCCGCAACTCACCTGCCCATGGCGAAGGCGAACGTGGTGACGTGGACCTGAGGCATGCGGCAGGCGCCGGGCGTTTGCGATGGATCCAGCTTCCAGCGCCAGGACGACATCACGCCCTGTGTGGCTTCTACGAAGTCGGGATGCGGGGCAGCGGCCAGCACGCGGGGATTGGTGAAGGTTCCGTTCGGCTGCACGTCGAGCGCGTAGGTCACGACGCCGCCGAAATCCTTGAAACGGGCGACAAAGGGAAAGCCGGGCGAAGCATTGGTTTTTGCCATGGTGATACGGCAACGCGGGACGGCGGGGTCGCCGGGCGCCGGAAAAAGGAGATCGACCATCGCTGGGCGTCC